>VGPE01000221.1 GCA_016875645.1 Chloroflexota bacterium | reverse complement strand
CTACACGGTCGCGCCAGAGCCGGCCGGCCTCGTCCCCGCCTCGGGGGTGCTCGCCTCAGCCGTGGGCTCGTCGGCCGCGATCGGCCGGCTGCTCTTCGAGCGGCTGGTGGTCGCGATCGAGGCGATCCTGCGCCGCGAGTTCGCCGCCTGACGTCAGGTGGCTGACGGGTTCCCCCTGGCCCGCGTTCGGCTGCGCCGCGCGGGTCAGCGCGGCCGCGAGCTCGGCGTTGCGGTCCGCGAAGGCACGCCATCGGTCCGGGGTCGCGGCCGCCCGTCGCAGACCGGCATCCGCCGGGAGCGATTGCTGCGACCACCGCCGCAGTCGACCGCCGCGGACCTCGGCATGCACGAGGACGCCGTCTGCCCAGCCATCCACGTCGACGTCCCCGTCATCGGCGAGCACGGTGACACGCTGTGGGCTCGTGACCCACTCCAGCGCGTCCAGCTCCGCCTGGATCCGGCCCGCGACCTCGAACGCGAGCACCTCGGCCGCTTGATCGCGAAGGTCCGCCAGCCCTCGCATCGCAAGTTTGACGGCGGCGGGATCGCGCTCCAAGACGGCGATGGTCGCCGCGAGCATCCAGCCCTGATCCGCCTCGGACGTGCGCTGTACGCGGGCAAGGTCACGCTCGCTTTCGCGGAGCGCGGTCCGGGTCGACCGGAGCGGGAGCACGCGCTGCAGCCCGCCGATCGCCTCGCGCACCCGGTCGCCGCCCAGGTACGGCCCGAAGAACCGGACGCCGGGGCCGGGCCGGGCCTCGAACTCGTGCGCGGCGGTCAGCCCGACGACCCGCGGGCGGAGGTCCAGTCGAACGAACGTCGGGACTTCGCCGCCGGCCCACCGATTCCAGCGCGGCAGCGACGTGTCCAGCAGGTTCCGCTCCAGCCATGCCGCCTCGTGGACCGAGTCGCAGACGAGCGCCTCGATCCGCACGATCTGCGGGACCATCCGCCGCAGGTGGACGCGCTCACCGAGATCGGACCAGTACGACGCGACCCGGCGGCGGAGATCCGATGCTCGCCCGACGTAGAGCGCGCGGCCGCGCGCGTCGCGGAAGCCGTAGACGCCCGGCGAGGCGGGCAGGGCCGCGATCGCCGCGACGTGGACGCCCGCGGTCAGGCGCGTCCCCGGACCATGTCGATCAGCCGATCCAGGATACGCTCCCCGTCGGCGCGGATGCCGTTGTGCTCGTACTCGTTCGTGATCCACGCTCGCAGACCGCGGATAGTCGCCGCCGTCTCGATCGCGAAGGCGTGCTCGACGAAGGCGTCGTCGGTGTAAATGGTGGCGGCGACCGGTACCTCGTTGTGGCGCAGCCGGTCCGCGTCGTAGAGGCGCGGCCACGGGTGGTGCGCCAGCAGCTCCGCGGCGGCCCGCTGCGGGCGGAGCGCCGCGTAGTCCTCCCACATCCACGGAAAGACGTGCTCGCCGGTGAAGTACCCCTCCGCGGCAACCTCCGGTGGCAGCAGTCGCGCTGCGGACCAATGGGTGGCCACGCCGTCCGCGTACGAGGATTCATGGAGGGTCGCGTAGATCGGGTTGCGCTGGAACTTCACGCCAGCTTCCGCGTCGTGCAGGAACGCGAGCGATCCGAACGGCAGTTCGAGCACGTGGTGGAGCAGTTCCCAGCCGGCGCTGTCGCCGAGCCAGAGCCCGAGCTGGCGGAACCGCCGCGCAGTCAACCGGTCGCCCGACGGAAGGCGCATGTCCTCCGCCTCGAGCCGCCGGAAGATCTCTCGCGCCCGGGCGCGATCGGCGGGATACCGGACGAAGTAGGCCACGTTCTTGGCGAGCATTCGCACATAGGTCGCGCGGTAGATGTCGTCGACCGGGCGGCCGATCGGCGCAAGGCCGCCCGGTGATGTACGCCTCGCGGAGTGACTCAGGCGCGATCGAGAGGTACGTCATCGTGGTGAAGCCGCCGAAGCTCTGGCCGAGCACGGCCCAGCGGTCCACACCCAGCTCGGCGCGGATCAGCTCCGCGTCGCGGACGATGGAATCAGCACGAAAGCGGGTCAGGTACGTGGCCTGTGCCTCCACGGTGTCGCCGGGGATCACGGAGCCGAGGGGCGTCGAGCGGCCGGTCCCCCGCTGGTCCATCAGCAGCACCCGGTAGTCCACCAGGGCGCGCTTCAGCCACCCGGTGGGCGGGCTCGTGGGGCGGGTCGCCTCGAAGCCTGGGCCACCCTGCAGCCACAGCAGGTATGGGCGGTCCTCTACGCCGGGCGCAGCCACTTCGCGCGTGAAGACGGTGATGGACGTGGTGCCGACGCCGCCCGGAGCCGCGTGGTCCAGCGGGACGGTGTGCTCGCGCTCGGTCAGGATGACACCAGGGGCGCGGTAGGTGACGGACATGCACCAACGATACGGGTACCGGCCGCTCAGGAGCCCAGCGCCACGCTCTCCAGTTCGCGGCCCACCACGATCTCGCCGTCAAAGATGCGGGCGGCCTTCGCCAGCCACTCCTCGAGCACCGACGGTGTCGAGATGTGCGGGCCCATGTGCGTCAGGACCAGGCGGCGGACGCCGGCCTCGGCGGCCATGCGCGCCGCGCCCAGGATCCCGGTCTGGGCCTGGTACTCGCCATTCGCGATCATGGACTCGTCGTCGTCCCAGCACATCGAGAGGAGCGTGTCCGCCCCACGCGCCAGCTCCCGAACCGACGGACATGGCTGCGTGTCGCCCGTGATCACGATGCTGCCCGCGTCCGTGTCCACGCGGTAGGCCAGCGAGTCGAGCCACGGCTGGACGTGCTCAGCCAGCGCCGCCGTCACCCGCCAGTGATCGGTCTCCAGCGTCCAACCGGGGGCGATGTCCGCTGCGTCAACCCGCGGGGGACGTCGCGGAAGCGTGCCGCCTCGGCGGACGAAGACGGCCTGGCTGGTCGGGAAGTTGATCCGCGCCTGCCAGTCGTGCTCGAACGCGCCGCCGGCGCCGATGAGAGCGTTGGTGAGGGCGGCCGTCGGCCCTGGTCCGTGGACCTGCAGCGTCCGCTCGAGGCCTGCGCCCTGGTCCCAGCGGCAGAGCAGGAAGCATGGGTAGTCGATGTCGTGGTCGAAATGGTGGTGGGTGAAGAACAGGTGGTCGACCTGGGTCGGCCGGATGCCGGCCTTCATCAGCTTGTGGGTGGCGGCAGGCCCGCAATCGAACATCAGGCGCTGGTCACCGACCTGGACGACCTCGGCCGATCCGAACCGTTCGGGGGTGGGCGTCGGGGTGCCCGCCGACAGCAGGGTGAGGCGGAACTCCGGGGCGGTCATCGCACTGGGGCCCTCAACGTGTCCCGTTGGGTAGCCACGGGAGGATGAGCCGCGTCGGCGCTCCGCCCCCATGGTGAACCGTCTGCCGCGCCGGCACCAGCGTCGCATCGGCGTTCTGGTCGGCGGCGGTGTTGTGGTTGCGATCGAATGACGGAAAGCACGAACTGGTGATGTCGAGCCGGATCCGGTGCCCGGGCAGGAACGCGTTGGAGGTGGCGCGCAGGCGGATCGTGTAGTCCACCGGCTCGCCGGGGGTGATGAGGGAGGGCCGGTCGAGGCCGTCACGATAGCGGGCGCGGACGAGGCCCAGCGACACCTCCCGGGTGAGCCCGTCGGGCGCAACGTCGACGAGGCGCGCGAAGAAGTCCGTGTCCGGCGCCGAGGAAGTTGCGCGGAGGTGGACGACCGGGTTGCCCGTCACCTCGACGCGCTCCGTCAGTGGCTCCGTCTGGTAGACGAGGATGTCCTGGCGATCCGCGAGCGGCCGCTGGTCGGTGGGGATGGGCACGCGCTTGGGACCGAAGCCGTCACGCACCGGGTCGGCCGGGTCGTACACGTAGGCGTCGGTGCCCGCGGCTGTTGCCGCCATTCCGTTCAGGCGGCCGTCGCCGGCCGGCGTGTTCGCCCGCCCGCCCGAGGACGGGAACAGCACCAGGTCGCGTGCGTCGCTCGGCGTCCACGCCGCCTCCGAGCGCCAGGCGTCGTCGCCCATCACGAAGATTCGAACCGGCGGCTCTTCGAGCAGGCCGGTGTCGATGCCCTTGAGCCAGTGGTCGAACCAGCGAGTGAGAATCGCCACCCCGTCGACGGGTGCGCTCGGACCGAAGTCGATCGGGCCGAAGGAGCGTTCGAACCAGCCGCTGTGACTCCACGGCCCCACGATGAGCCGCGTTCCGCGCCGGGCGATCTCGGTGGCGCCCTCGCGCATCAGCGTTGTGGTCGTCCGCATCTCGCCCGCGCAGTGGTCGTACCACCCGCACATGTCGAGGTTCGGCACGGCGATGTCGCGGCAGCCCTCGTCGAGGCGCCACGGGTCCAGGCCCGGGCTCCGCAGCCATCGGTGGACCGCCTCGGTCTCCTCCTCGAACGCCTCCCGCGGCAGGTCGAGCCACGGCAGGAAGTGCAGCCAGCGTTCGCCGTCGCCCTGGTTCCAGCGCCGCTCCCCCTCCTCGCTGGTGGTGAAGCCGGGCCGGCCCGACCGCCGCCGCGATTCGGCGCTCATCTTGGTGATCCACCAGTGGAGCCGCTTGCCGGGGCGGATCGTCCCCGGGCCCTCGAGGTCCGTGTAGCGCGCCGGGATGGACATCGCAGCCATTGCGTGCAGCGACGGTGGCCGCAGCGGGGCCAGCCGCCACTGGAGGAAGCCGTCGTACGAGCCGCCGAGCGTGCCGACCCGGCCGTTGACGCCCGGCAACCGCGCTGCCCATTCGAC
>VGPE01000220.1 GCA_016875645.1 Chloroflexota bacterium | reverse complement strand
CCCAGCACCAGCACTGCTGACGGAGGAGCGGCTGGACCGCGTCCTGCCACGCACCGATCACGTGGGCGAGCGGACGTGGTGGCACACCACGCCGGCGTTCGAGGACGCCGTCCGCCGGGTCGGCGACGTCCCTCGCCAGCAGCTCCTTGCCGGCATCCGCGGGGCTGCGGGCGACCAGGTTGGACGATCCGTTCACGACGGTCATGGAATCCGGATCAATCCAGCGGTCGCGGGCCGGCCGGAACATCTGGTCGAGCCCCGATGTCCGTGCGGTCGATACGGTGGCCCGCTGTCCTGATGAACAGGGCGAGATCCTCGTCGCCGATGCCACCGGGCCTGATGTCGACCACCAGGGTATCGCCCGCCGGCGCGATCATGACGCGCGCCACCCCCGGCAGCGCTTCGAGGTCCCGGATCAGGTCGCGGCTGCAGTCCGGGCAGAGGTGCCCGTCGATCCCGAGTGTCAGGCGACGACGCCGGCGCTGGATCACGATGCGCTGTTCCTTTTCCTTGGCGGCTCAGTGGGCGGTCCCGAGCGCGTGGATCCTGATCCGAGCGAGCCCGGGACGAGGGACGGTGCTCCCCAGCCGACCGGGAGCAAGCGGGGAGCGACGGGTACCCCTCGGCACGGCGACCGGGGGGCGCCGGAGCCCGATGACGCCAGGGCCCAGCGTGATACCAACTCTCATCAAGGCCCGACGTCAGGGTCGCCCTCCCCGATAGGCAGCGTGCATCGTGGGGAGGATCGGCCCGCCCTGACCGTCAATGATGATACTGAGTATCATTCCTCCTCTGATCGCATCCACCAGCGGAAGGACATGCACATGGGAACGCGACTGTTCATCGCCGGGCTTGCCTGGCGTACCACCGAGGACGGGCTCGTCCGGCACCTGGCGCCTGCCGGGGAGGTCACCTGGCTGCGGTTCGCGACGGACCGGGATACCAGTCGTCACAAGGGGTACGCCTTCGTCGAGATGGCCACGCCGGAGCAGGCGGAGCATGCGGTGGCGCTCCTGGACGGCTCGATGCTCGATGACCGCCCGCTCACCGTGCAGGAGGCGAAGCCGCGGCCCGAGCCGGGTCCGTTCCGGGCGCCAGGCGGCCCACGTCCTGAGCCGGTCCGACCGTCACGCAGCCATGCCGTCGATCCGGGTGCCGCACGGACGCGACGCTGGTGATCGGCGCGTTCGGCGGGCGGCAGGGCGTCGATCCGGCGCGCAGCAGCCGGGTCAAGGCCTGGGTCGCCGCGGCATTCGCGCTCCCGGAAGGCACAGCGGTGATGGTCACCGAGCTGACCTGCACGGAGCCCGGCTGCCCGCCGGTCGAGACCGTCGTGGCGATCCTCGAGGCGGGCGCCACGCGGCGGTTCAAGGTCCATCGCCCGCTCGCGGAGGTCACCGAGGCGGACATCCACGCGCTCCCGCTCGAGCGTTCCCACGACCACCCCACGGAGGCCCCATGACCCCGCCCAGCGTGCCCCAGATCGAGTACCAGCCGGAGCCGGCGCCGGTCGACGACCGGGTCCCGGTCACGGTGCTGACCGGGTTCCTCGGCTCGGGCAAGACCACGCTGGTGAATCGGATCCTGACCGAGCAGCACGGCAAGCGCATCGCCGTCATCGAGAACGAGTTCGGTGAGGTGGGCGTGGACCAGGAGCTGGTCATCGGCGCCGAGGAAGAGATCTTCGAGATGAACAACGGCTGTATCTGTTGCACCGTGCGCGGAGACCTCATCCGGATCCTGGGCAACCTCATGAAGCGTCGAGACCGGTTCGACGCGATCCTCATCGAGACCACGGGCCTGGCGGACCCCGGGCCCGTGGCCCAGACGTTCTTCGTGGACGACGAGATGCAGGCCCGCCTGCGCCTTGATGCCATCGTGACCATGGTGGACGCCGGTCACATCGACCAGCACCTGGGGGTGGAGCGCGAGGCCAAGGAGCAGATCGCGTTCGCCGACGTCATCCTGCTCAACAAGACGGACCTGGTGGATGCACAGCGGCTGGACGACCTGGAGCGACGGATCCGCGGCCTCAACAGCGCGGCGCGGGTCCATCGCACGCAGCAGGCGGCGGTCGACCTGGACCACATCCTGGACGTGGGCGGGTTCGACCTGTCGCGCGCCCTGGAGGTCGACCCGGCGTTCATGGAGCCGGAGTACCCGTTCGAGGTCGTCAGCCTGTACGAGCTGCCGATGGGCAGCTACGAGCTGGTCCTGGACCCCGGGCCGGACCCAACGATGAACGTGTTGCTGGGCGCCTTGGAGCGGGCGGACGCGGCCGCCGTCGACGAGCGCCTGATGGAGCGGGTCCTGGCCTTCTCCGACGAGGCGTTCTGGGTGCGGAGCGGCGAGGGCATCGCGCCGGGACGTGGCCTGCACCGGCTGACCCTGGCGCCCGAGCCGATGCGCTTCACGGTGATGGTGGATCCGGGCGGCGTCTTCGGGCTGTACACGGAACACCGACCCGACGAGTACGGCCTGCGCCTGGTTGGGCCGGATGGACCGGTGGAACCGGTGGACCGCCTGGAGTACGCCCCCCAGCACCAGCATGACCGGGAGATCGGCTCGGTGGGAATCAACGTCCCTGGCGAGGTGGACGCGGACCGCTTCCAGGAGTGGATGCGGGTGCTGCTGCGCGAGAAGGGCACCGACATCTTCCGCAGCAAGGGCATCGTGGCCGTGAAGGGCGATCCCAACCGGTTCGTGTTCCAGGGCGTGCACATGCTGTTCGGGGGCACCGCGGACCGGCCTTGGGGCGAGGGCGAGCGCCACAGCTCCATGGTGTTCATCGGGCGCAACCTGGACCGCGAGGCGCTGGTGTCGGGGTTCACCGCGTGCCTGGCGTGAGCGGCGTGGCGCGGGCCGTGCGGGAGAAGGTGGAACCCGGGCTCCGGACGGCCTGGGAGGTGACCCTGCCCGACCACGCGGAGGTGGTGAAGGTCTCACCTGACGGGACGCGCGTGGCGGCGGCCGCGGTGAGCGGGCCGATCGAGATCCTGGATGCCCAGAGCGGCGCGTCCCTGGCGCGACCCGCGGGCCACCGCATGGGCACCACGACGCTCGCCTGGTCCCCGGACGGGCGCCTGCTGGTGAGCGGCGGGCAGGACGGCCGCGTCCGCGCCTGGGACGGCGTCACGGGTGAACCCGTCCGCGAGCTGGACGCCGGGCACCCCTGGGTGACCGCGGTGGCCTGGTCGGGCGACGGCCGGATGCTGGCCACGGCCGCCGGGCGGGAGCTGCGCGTCTGGGGCACGGATGGGGACATGCGGGCCGGCTGGACCAACGCCGCGTCGTCGATCTCGGACATCGGCTGGAAGCCCGGGTCGACCATCCTGGCCTCGTCGGGCTACGGCGGCCTCACGCTGGCCCGCCCGGGCGGTGACAAGCCACCCCGCGTGTTCGAGTGGAAGGGGTCCGTGCTGGCCCTGCTGTGGAGCCCGGACGGCCGCTTCATCGCCACGGGAGACCAGGACAGCACCGTCCACTTCTGGTACGCCCAGAGCGGGCGTGACCTGCAGATGTGGGGGTACGAGACCAAGGTGCGCGACCTGGCCTGGGACGCCACCAGCCGCTACCTGGCCACGGGTGGCGGCTCGGAGGTGGTGGTCTGGGACTGCTCCGGCAAGGGCCCCAAAGGGTCCACGCCGAAGATGCTCCAGACGCATCAGAGCTTCGTCAGCGCGCTCGCCTACCAGCACGCGGGGCGGCTCCTGGTGTCGGGCGGCTTCGACGGCCTGCTGGGGCTGTGGGCCCCGAATCGGACCCGGAAGGCGCTCGCGACGCTGGAGGTCGATGGTGCGGTCTCGCGCCTGGCCTGGGCCCCCGACGATCACTGGATCGCGGTGGGCAGCTCGTTGGGCAGCGTGGCGCGCCTGGACGTCGCGTGACGAGCAGCGTCCCGGCCCTGGGCCGGCCCGCCGCGATCCGTCGTCGGCCCCCCGTCGGCATCCGCACCCGTCCCGCCTCCGCGGCGGACGAGGCCGCCGTGGAGCGGCTGTTCCAGGCGCTCCACGAGCACAACGCGGGCCTGGACCCGATGTTCGCGCTGGGGCCCGCGTGGCGGTCGGCGCTGCGGGCCCATGCCCGACGGGTGCGCGAGGACGCGTCGGGCCGCTCGGGGCTGACGCTCCTCGCCTGGCTCGACCGACGGCCGGTGGGCCTGCTGATGATGGGCGGCCAGGCGGACACGGAGCTGTTCCTCCACCGCCACTGGGCGGAACTGCTGGCGCTGTATGTGGATCCGGGTGCGCGTGGCCGGCGGCTGGGCGCCCACCTGGTGGGGGCCGGCGTGGCGTGGGCGCGGGGCCATGGCTATCCGCGCGTCCAGCTGTACGTGACCGCGTCCAACGCGGCCGGTCGGGCGCTCTACGAGCATGCCGGCTTCCGCCTCACGCAGGAAGTCTGGCGCCTGGATCTCGACGGGGGCGCGGACGCCGCGGTCCCGCACCTCGAAAGGACGTCCGCATGAACCGCATCCCGGGCCGCGATCTCGCGAGCCTCTCCCTTGGCGCGCTGCTGCTCGCGGGCACGGCCGCGCCCGCCGCGGCCGCGTCGCCGTCCCCCGACCCCGCGGCGGATCGACTGACCGTGGCCGTGGCCTTCTACCCCATCGAGGAGGCGGCCCGTGCCATCGCGGGCGACCGCATCGAGATCGCGGACCTCACGCCGGTCGGGGGCTCACCCCACGACCTGG
>VGPE01000219.1 GCA_016875645.1 Chloroflexota bacterium | reverse complement strand
GGGCGACCAGAAGCCGATGATCATGAGGAGCTCCAGTCCGTGAGAGGGAAGGGTGCCCCGATCAACTCGCGCTCGGGGCCACACGCGGCGCGGTCATGGCGGCGCGAGCCACGCTGCACGTCGATCACCCAGGGCAGCGAATCCGAACCACGCGGTGCAGACGAAGGGCACGCTTGCGTGGGGGTGAACGGGAATCGGCGGGTTCACGTGTGACCCTGTCGTGGCCGAAGTCTCCACGCCGCATTTCGTCGTCGCCAGCGGGGGCGCCCCGACCGCATCGCCCGGTCGGCGGCTCGAGGGTGAGGGCCAGTGTTTCATGAAGCGGGACTGTGACCAGGCCCCTCGTCAGGACCTGGATGCCGCCGTCACCGGGATCTCCCCGGGCACCATGCCGACCCTCACACCTCGATCTGTCACGCCGCGATGCGGCGAGGCTTGCGGACGGGGGGCCAGAGCACGTCGATCGTGAAGCCCTCGTCGGTCTCGACGCCCAGGCCGAAGCGGCACAGGCGCCGGCACGCGGCGACCACGCGGTTCGGCTGGACGCCCAGCTGCGCGGCGAGCGTGGTCACCGGGTAGCGCAGCTCGTCGCCACCCATCGCGTCCTGCGCGAAGCGGCGGCCCAGCAGCCAGGCCGTGGGGCCCAGCAGCGGGAGCCAGGTGGTCTCGGCGTAGTAGGACACCGGGTGGTACTCGGCGTGCGGCTGCATCCTGAACACGATGTGCAGTTCGTCCATCTGGGAGCTCCAGTCCGTGGGGCTGCGCTGCGATGGCGGGCCCGGCGCGCCTTCCCCGAGGGCACCGGGCGCGCCATCGCAACGCAGCGCGTGGATGATGACACGGCCCGAGGCGTGGGGGCAGGTCCATACCCCGGGCCGTGTCACGCGGCGATAGGGCGCCGGCCCGGGGGAGCATCCCGGGGCCGACGCCCTTCGCCTGGTCGTGCTCGAGCTCGGTGCCTAGAAGGGCTCCTCGCTGAACTCGGCCTCGCCGTCCGCCTGCGGGGGACCGGCCGTGACCGGCGCCTCCCCGTCGAACGGGTTCTTGGTGACGGAGGCCTCGGCCCACGTCAGGTCCGGGGCGATCGAGGTCGCCACGATCACGACCTTGGAGCGCTTCCCGCCCTCGCTGGTCTCCCACTTGTCCTGGGAGAGGTGGCCGGTGATGGCCACGCGGTTGCCCTTCTTCAGGGAGGCTGCGGCGTTCTTCGCCAGCGATCCCGACAGGATCTTGAAGTCGAAGAAGTCCGTGTGCTTGGCGTCCTCGCCGATGGAGTACGACCGGGCCACGGCCCCGAGTGCCCAGTGGTTGCCCTTCTCGGACACCCGCAGGTCGAGGTCGCTCACCAGGTTGCCGACGATCATGACGCTGTTGCCGTTCATCATCTTGCTGCCCTCCAGGGGCTCGGGGGATCGGGCCGTTCCCGCATCCCTCACTCCTCAATCTGTGGCGACTGAGGACGACAGCCGCCGAACCCGACTGGTTCGGTTGCTCTCGGCCTCGTTCGCCGGTCTGTCGTGAAGGCCGTGCTGGTCAATGCATCGTCCTCACGTCCCTTCACCTCTCGATCTGTCAGCGAGCCGCCAGGGTCAACACCCCGTACCGCCGTGGCGCAGTCCGTGGAGCGAGGACGACCCCTAACGCCCCTGCCGAGGTGGCCTCCCTGCTCGCCGCCGACACGCGCCGACGTGCGCGCAGCTCCGACGAGCGCGAGGACGACGACGGGGGGGTCCGGGGGGCTCCGTCCCCCCGGTCGCCGGCGTAGCCGGCGCCACACGCACCAGTGGCCGCGACGAAGGGCGGGAGGCCTGAGCCTCCCGCCCTTCGGTCTGTCCGCTGCGGGCCTAGTAGTCGTCGGCTCCGCTGCGGATGAGGTTGAGCGTCACCGGGTCGTAGGCGAACTCGTCCCGGTCCCAGCCCTGCTCGATCTGGCGACCCTCGCTGTGCCAGTGGTCCAACTGGGCCTCGGCTTCCAGGCGGGCACGGCGGGCGAGGTCCAGGCCGAACGCCTCGGCGTCGGTGCGGCTGCGGAACGTCCGGCTGGCCTCGTACCGCCAGACCCGGTAGCCCTTGGCGTCGTGCCCGACCGCCTCCCGCCAGAACACCGTGTACGACGGGACGATGGCCGCACCGCTGGGCGTGTCGGCGGGGACCCGGATCAGGCGCTTGACGACGCAGGCCGCCTTGATGACCTGATCCTGGAAGTAGACGAACCGCTCCAACGTCGAGCCGCTGCTCACCCTGCCGACTCGGGCGAGGGCGGGGACCCGGTGGCCGTCGAAGAAGTCGTCGTTCCACTGGAACCGTGCCCATCGCTCGGCCAGCGTCTGGGGCGTGTAGTCCCGGCCGTTCCAGCGGATCGGCTCGGCCTCGACGCTGACTATCGGCTTCATGGTCGCCAGCAGGTCGGCCAGGTCGCTGATGTGGGAGTGCCCGGTGGCGGTGGTGACCCGCTCCCAGGGGTGCTCCTCGCTCTCGCTCCGGGCACGGTCCACGAGGTACTGCCAGGTGTCGGCCTCGTCGTCGGTGTGGCGGAACGTGCGGCGCGTCTTCACCGGCCCGGTGCGGGCGTTGCGCTTGCGCTCGGCCCGGCGTCCGTCGCTGGTGACGGTGGCGTGGGTGTCGCTCGGGGCTCGGTGCCCGAGGACGGTCACGTCGTCGTGCGGCTCGACGTTGAGGGCTCGGGCTGCCGACTCCATGATCGACCGGAGGCTCTGCCAGTCGGCGGAGTCGGGGTCGTCATCGAGGATCAGCGGACGGGCGCCCTTGTCGAGCGAGCGCATCACTCGCTGGACCCGCTGCCAGTGGGGGCGGATCGTCGGGCGGTCGGGGCGGTGGTCGAGTTGGCTGACGCCGTTGATCACCGGGGCCACGGGGCTCGGGAGGGGGTTGCCCACCTCGTCGTACAGGGTCGGGTCGCCGTAGATACGGCTGTGGGTCTTGCGGGCCATCGGATGCTCCTTCCTGGCCTGGTTGCTGTTCATCGGTCCTCAGATTACTTCGAGGATGACGGTGCGGGATGGGACGGCGATCTGGGTCCAACCCATCGGCTCGCAGGCGAAGGCTGCGGTGCTGTGGGTCCGCTCGATGATGACCACGTCGCCCACGCTCATCGAGCGCAGGGTGGGGTTGGCGGGCTGCTGCATCCGGCGGAAGGCGGAGTCGAGCACCTGCTGGTCGGTCCACCCGGCGAAGCAGGTGGTGGTCGAGACGCGGCGGAGGTTGTCCTGGTGGTGGTAGCCCGCCAGCATCGCTCGGCGGTCGGTGTTGTAGAGGACGTGGACGTTGGGCATGACGTGCTCCTTGCTCGGGAGGTGCGGGCGCACCTCGGTTGCCGCGACGAGAGGGGAGAGTCCCGGAGGACCCTCCCCTCTCGATCACCGGCTCGTTCTGTCGGCGTGCCGGCGCTAGACCCAGCCGTAGGGTGCGCCGTAGCAGTCGTGGTCGGGTGAGTGGTCGGAGGTGAGGAACACGGGCTCGGCGGGCTCGCCGTAGCCGCAGAGCCAGACGTAGAGGTCCTCGTACTCCTCGTCCTTGGCGACGTAGCAGGTGAGGCACCAGTCGTCCAGGCGGGCGGCGTGGAAGGCCTCGTCGGTCTCGATGAGATCGCCGCACCAGCAGCAGTCGGTCGTGGGGTTGGCGATGGGGGTGCCGTCCTCATCGAGCAGTCCTTCCTGGCGCATCGTGGTCAGGAGGGGGGTTGAGGTGAAGGTTTTCATGACGTGCTCCTGTGCTCGGGGGTGCGGTCGCACCCCAGGTGCCGCGACGAGAGGGGAGAGCCCCGGAGGACTCTCCCCTCTCGTTCTGTCACTCGTACCGCTCGTCGTCATCGTCGTCGGGGTCCCGGAACAGGCGCTCCCAGCAGGAGCCGTGAGTGCCCGATTTCAGGGTCTCGCGGTCCTCACGATCCATGTACGGGAAGGCGTGCTGGGCGAGTTCGCCACCCTGCCAGCGGGCGAGGGCTCCGGCCTCGACCTCGATCCGGGCCTGCACCCCGCAGACGGGGCAGTGGGGCGGCCAGTAGACGACGTAGATTTCGGGGTTGGCGGTCATGGCGTGCTCCTTGCTCGGGAGGTGCGGGCGCACCTCGGTTGCCGCGACGAGAGGGGAGAGCCCCGGAGGACCCTCCCCTCTCTCTCTGTCATGCCGCCGGCTCGAGCGGGCGGACGATCGTGCCCCGGAGCCCCCTCGATCGGCAGGCGGCGATCATGTGGTCGGTCCCCCGTGACTCGCCGCCGGCCCTAAACGCCAGCACATGGTCGGCGGAGAGACCTGCCATCTCATCGTTCCTGCGGAACCCCGCTGCTCGCCCGTACCGCTTCCAGTCTGCCGGGTGGCGCTCTTCAACCACCTCGATCGGGGCCGACTCGATGACACTCTCGCACCAGGCTCGCGCCATCCGATCCGCGCCCCGGGGTGCATCCCCGTGGACGACGATCAACCGCTCATCCCCTCGTACCACGCTCGCTCGGAGGCACTCGTCCAACTTGCTCCAGACCAGCCCCTCACTCGGCCAATGACGACTTCCAGTGACGATCACCCTCATCCCGGGCTCCCTTCTCTCTCCACCGTGTGCTACACACACACCTAGTGATGCTTGGAGCACGGCAAGTCAAGCCCCGGCCATCGCGGCGTGCATCGTGGTGTGGGTCACCTTCCCGACGGGCGGGAGCAGCGTCGAGGCTCTGCGGGAGCACGCAGCTCTGCTGCGTCTTGCGACCGCTTGCCTCGCCGGTGCGAC
>VGPE01000218.1 GCA_016875645.1 Chloroflexota bacterium | reverse complement strand
GAAAAGACGAGCGGCGCGATCAGGGCAACGAACGTGGTGGCGACGAGCCCACCGGCTGAGAGCACCACGTAGAAGCGCGTGAGGTGGGCTTCGCGCGGCCGGTCGAGTGCCAGATGGCCGTGGATGGAAACGGCCAGGACGAAGAACGCGCCAAGTTCGACGACGAGGAGCGGGAGAATCGGCCACCCGGCGGGCTGGATGAACGACAGCCAGAGGAGCGTGGCGGCGGCAGGGACCAGGCGGTCGACGATCGGCAGGGTCGCGCGGCCGCGGGCTGAGAAGGCGACGACGAAGCTTGCGAGATAGATCGCCAGCGGCCCGATCCAGATGAAGGGGGCCGAGACGAGGTCGGTCTGCAGGAAGTTGGTGGTGGCCGACAGGAGCCCCGCCGGGGCCGCGGCGGCCAGCAGCCACAGGGCCTGGCGGCGGATCGCGGGCGCGGCGGCCGGCACTGTCGCGTCACTGGAATGCTCGGGCGGGTGCACGGTCGCCTCGGCCCGGACGCTTCCGCGGCCACTCAGGACGATCGCCCCGAGGGCGGTCGTGAGGACCACGAACCCGCCGGCGAACAGCCAGCGCTGCATCGAGAGCGGGACCGCTGGCTCGATGAGGAACGGGTAGGCGAGCAGCGCGACGAAGCTCGCGCCGTTGGACGTCGCATACAGCCACCAGGGTTCCCGCCCGCCTCGGCCGGCGAACCAGGACGAGAGGAGCGGCGTGGTCGTGGCCAGCAGGAACGCCGGCCCACCGGCGATCACCGCCAGCGCAACGATCACATTGAGCGCCTCTGGCATGGCGGGGTTGCGCAGCGTGGAGACGTCGGCGGGCGCTGCGACCGTCAGGGCGAGCGCGGCGAGGCCGACCGCCACGTGGAAGGCCCCGGCCCGCCCGGGACGCAGGCGCGTTGCGAGCACATGCGCATACAGGTAGCCGAGGAACACGATCGTCGTGAAGAAGCAGAGGGCGGTGGTCCACACGCCGGGCGAGCCGCCGAAGACCGGCAGTACCAGCCGCCCGCCGAGCAGTTCAAGGCTGAACAGGAGGAACGCGGACATGCCGACGGTTACTGCGAACGGAGCCGCACGAACGTGGCCGCCGATGGCAGCGCTGGGAGTCGCGGTGCGAGCCGGCATCGCGAGCGGTCCTTCGCGCGGCACGCGGAAGCCGACGCGCGGCAGCGACGGGGGATCCATGGCCGCTATTGCACTCGATCTCGGGCGAAGCGGCCAATACGACCTTCGTACCGTTCCGCACCGGACCTCACGCCACCGACCGCTCGACTGGCGCCAAGCCGATGCCCATCCGACCGGGGACAGCGTCGTGATCTCGCACGATGGGCAATCCGGATCGGAGCGCCCCGATCAGCTCCTCGCGGGGGTGTCAGGCGGCTCGATGTCCGCGAGAGTGCGCGACACCAGCGTCTCGAGGTAGCGCTCCTGGGCGAGGGCGAAGACCTCGTGCACGCGGCAGCGCCCATCGGGTCGACACGGCCCACCGCGCAGGACGCACCTGATGTTGCCGGTCGGACCGTCGATCGCTTCCACGATCTCGATGATCCGGATCTCCGCCAGCGGCCGTGCGAGTTGGTACCCGCCCCGACGCCCGGTGGTGGCCACGACCAGCCCCGAACCGGCAAGTTTGGCCAGGACCTGCTTGAGGAATCGCGGCGGGATCTCCCACTCCTGGGCGATCCGCCGGCTGCTGACGACGTCGGCCGGGTCGGCGTCCGCCAGGGCCAGCATCGCCCGGACCGCATAGTCCCCTTCGCGCGTCAGCTCCAACCGCATGGGGTCCTCCGGTCGCCAGTCATTTCGGCCCGGTGAAACAGGCCGTTCGGCCCGCCTCGACTGCCGCCATCAATCCGAACAATACGTCCATCACTCTACTAGCCGTTAGGGTCCCGCGGGCCTCGGTGCCCAGGGCTGCCGGGACCGGGAGGATAGGATGCGCGCGCGTTCGTCCCGCTGGCTTCTGGCAGGTCTCGTCGTCGTCGCGCTGGTGGGCGGCCTCGTGATCGGGCGTCTCAGCGGCGGCCTGGGAGGTGCCGGCAACCTCACGCAGATCGCAGAGAAGCGCGGCCTCACCGTCGAAGAAGCGGAAGGGGCGCTCAAGGCGTACACGGCGCCCGGGAAGTTCGACGAGTACGTGATCGTGTCGTCCGGCGGACAGTCCGGGAACCTCCACCTGGTCGGCGTGCCGTCGATGCGGCTGCTCAAGACGATCCCGGTCTTCACGCCCGAGTCGTGGTCCGGCTACGGCCAGGGCAGCGACATGAGCACGATCGTGCTGGCCGAGGGCTCGTCCGACAAGCAGGCGCGGCAGCTTGCCTGGGGCGACGCCCATCACCCCGCGCTCTCAAAGACGAAGGCCAAGTACGACGGCCGGTTCGCCTACATCAATGACCGTGCGAACGGCCGGATCGGGATGGTCGACCTGCGTGACTTCAAGACCAAGCAGATCCTCGACCTGCCCAACATGCAGACATCGCATGGCGGCGTCTTCGCAACCCCGAACACCGAGTACGTCCATATCTCATCGATGTCACCGACGCCCCAGACCGCGGACGGGTACGCGCCGCTCGAGAGCTACAAGGACACCTATCGCGGCATCTCGTCCTGGCTATGGGTGGACCAGGCCACGGGCAAGCTGGACCTCGCGCGCAGCTTCCAGATCGAGCTCCCGCCCTATACGCAGGATTTCGCCGATGCCGGCAAGCTCGGCAGCGACGGCTTCGGGTTCATCAACAGCTACAACACCGAGATGGCGGTGGGCGGCGTCCTTGAAGGCGCGGAGCCGCTCGAGAAGGGCGCCTCCGCGCGCGACTTCGACTATCTCCACATCATCGACTGAAAGAAGGCCGCCGCCGTTGCCGACGCCGGCAAGACCGAGCTGCGCAATGGCGTTCGGGTCATCACCCTGGCCACCGCGATCAGCGAGGGCATCCTGTACTTCGCGCCCGAGCCCCGCAGCCCGCACGGCGTGGACGTGAGCCCGGATGGCAACTACATCGTCGTCGGCGGCAAGCTCGATCCGCACGTGACGATCTATGACATCGACATGATCAAGGCCGCGATCGCCAACAAGACGTTCGACGGCACCGATGAGTTCGGTGTTCCGATCCTCAAGTTCGACAGCGTCGTGGCCGGCCAGGTCGAGGTGGGTCTCGGGCCACTCCACACCCAGTTCGACGGCAAGGGCAACGCGTTCACCAGCCTGTTCCTCGACTCGGCCGTGGCGAAGTTCAGCCTCGGCAACAAGGCCGGCAAGAAGGGTGCCGACGCGTTCAAGCTCCTGGACAAGGTCAAGGTCCACTACAACATCGGTCATCTGGCCTCGTCTGAGGGCGACACGGTTGCTGCTGACGGCCGCTATCTCGTTGCGCTCAACAAGTGGTCGATCGACCGGTTCCCGGTGATCGGGACGCTCAAGCCTCAGAACTTCCAGCTGATCGACCTCTAGGCCGATCCCATGAAGGTCATCGCGGACATGCCCGTCGGCTTCGGCGAGCCGCACTACGTCCAGATGATCAAGCTGTCGCGGTTCACGAGCGCCATCGATGTCTATCAGCCCGGCACGGATGCACTGACCATGACCTCGTCGTCGGTGGCCACTGCGGCCGGGCAGCAGCGCATCGAGCGCGATGGCACCAAGGTTCACGTCTACATGACGGCGATGCGCAGCCACTTCAGCCCGGACGTGATCCGGGTCAAGAAGGGGGACCACGTGGTCATCCACGTCACGAGCATCGAGCAGACGGCCGACGCCACCCATGGCTTCGCAATCCCTGGCTACAACATCCAGCTGAGCATCGACCCGGGCGAGGTCCTCACCGCGGAGTTCCACGCCGACAAGACGGGATCCTCCGCCTTCTACTGCACCGAGTTCTGCTCGGCGCTCCACCTCGAGATGCAGGGCTGGCTCCTGGTGGAGCCATAGCCCGAGCGCAACACGATCGGCCCTCCTCTGGCTCCCGGGGTTGGCGGTCACGCCGCCGACCCCGGGGTACTCCGACCGCAAAGGAGCCCCCATGCCTCGCCCGCTTCCCAGGTTCGCCGCCGTGACGGTTCTTCTGGCCGTGTTCATCGCGGGCTGCGGCGGTGCCGCGGCCACGCCAAGCCCGACCGTGATCAGCGTCAAGGGAACTGAGTACGCCTACGATCCGGCGTCGATCAGCACGAAATCCGGCGGCGTGACCACGCTGCGGCTCACCAATGCGGGTGTCGTCGAGCACGACATCACCGTTGATGCATTGTCCTTCAAGCTCCTTGTCAAGCCAGGTGAGACCAAGGAAGCCGCCCTGACGAATCCCAAGCCCGGAACGTACGAGTTCTACTGCTCGATCCCCGGCCACAAGGAAGCCGGGATGAAGGGCACGCTGGACGTCAAGTGAGCGAGCGCGTGGCGGTCGGGGACGGCCTCGGCGCCCACTCGCCACGCGCGCCGGCCCAGACCGCCCCAGTTCGATTGACGGCCGGCTCCGCGTTTGCGGCGCCGGCCGTCATCGTGGGTGAAGCCCTCCTGGTCCTGGCTGGAACCCTGCCGGTCTGGGGCTCCCGCCTCGAGGCGCCGCAGTACCCGAAGGGGTTGAGCCTGTGGGTGTACGGCAACCGCACTGAAGGTGACGTCACCGAGATCAACGGCCTCAACCACTACATCGGAATGCGGGCGATCGATGTCTCGACGGTGCCCGAGCTTGCGTTCTGGCCGTGGGCGCTGGTCGCCGCCGGCCTCCTTCTGCTCGTCGCGGTGTTCCAGCGCGGCTTGCTGGG
>VGPE01000217.1 GCA_016875645.1 Chloroflexota bacterium | reverse complement strand
CCGGCCCGGATCGGCCTTCGGGCCATCCCGCTTCCCCCGTTTCCGTCGTCAGCCGCCTGGGCTCCCGCCCTGGCGGCGATTACCGACGCAGGCTCCTAGCGGCCAGTCGCCATCTTGCGGATCAGTTCTTCGTCCTCGAGTTCGCCGGCCAGCTGAAGCGCCTTGGTGAGCGGGATCAATGGCTTGCCCATGCGGTAGGTCGGGAAACGGACCGGGCGAGACCTGGGCGTTGCCGTACCCGCGCGGATCGCATCGTTCAGGGCCTGCTTGAAGGTGAGGCCGCGTTCTCGCATCAGCTTCCTGATGGCCGCCTCGGCGTCCGGCTCGAGCGTGACGGTCGTGCGCATGGTTACGGCATCATAGCATCAGGCATTCTGATGCTGATGCATCAACCCTCTGGGGCATCCAGGTTCAGCGCGTAGGCTGGGAATCGGAAGCGCATCGAGCGGGTCAGGATGCCGCCGTGGCCCAGCTTCGCCACGGTCGCGGCGGTCGGCGGATCGCCCGACAGGAGACGCGGGATCAGCAGGTCCGCCGCGGTCACCTTCGAATACGCCCCGCAGGACGGGAGCCCAAGGACGGCCGAGCGGCGAACCCGCGCCAGCCAGAGCATGGAGCCCGGGTGCGCCGGCACTCCGTGGCGCACGACGCGGCCGCCCAGGCGCTCGACCGCGACGAAGAACGGGTCGCTGGGATCGGTGCTCGCGCCGCCGGCGGTCAGCACAAGATCGACGGCGGCCGGGCCCGAGACGAGCGACCGGAGGCCGCGCTCGACGGCGCCCGGATCGTCCTCGACGTAGACGATCCGCTCCACCCGCGATCCGAGGCCCTCGACCTTGTCGCGGACGCTCCGCTCGAACCGGTCCCGGGCCGCGGCGGCCAGCGTCTCCTTGACCAGCACTCCGACACGACGCGGGACGAACGGGGCGACACGAACCAGCGGTCGGCCGCGGAGCGCTCGCTCCGCTCGCTCCACCGTGGCGAGCGGGACGACGTGCGGGGCAACCTTGACGCTGGCCACCAGGTCGCCTGCGCGCACGATCTGGCCGTCGAACACGGAGAACGCTTCGAGTGGGTCGATGCGGTTGAAGCGCTCGAGGGCCGCAACATCAACATGAACCACCCCGTCCGCCGCGGCGAGCAGGTCGACGCGGCTCTCGGCCGGCCCCCGGAGGGTCAGTCCCTCGCCGCGCACCGCCTCGGCCAGACGGCACCCTGCCTCGTCCTCGTGCAGGTCCCCGGGCTCCGGAACGATCACCGTCACGGCGACGACCTCGTCGGGGACCGCGAGGCCGCGCAGCCGCGGGCCGGAGTCGCCCGCCTCGCGTGGGCGAGCAAGAAGCTCGAGGTCGGCCGCCGACAGTCGCCGGCCCTTGGACCAGCGCTCGCCATGGAGCGTCAGATCCCGCGTCAGGATCGCGCCCACGAGATCGCCCGGCGACGCGGCCGGGGCTCCGAGCGTGATGTGGGCGGTGCGCACGTGACGATGCTATGCGACGGCCGGCGCGACGATGCCGGCGGTCGCCCGCCGGCATCGGAGCTGCGCGGTCCTGGCGTCCGGGCGTCAGCCGGCGCGGCGAAGGGCCTCCGCGATGGCGCGGCGCGTGAAGACGGCCGCCATCTGGGTGCGGTACGCGCGATCGGCGTGGATGTCGGACGCGACCACCTGGCCGTCCGCGGCGTGGGCCGCCGCTGCCCGGATCGCGTTGTCGCTCCAGTCCGACGCAAGCAGCGCCTGCTCCACGGCCATCGCGCGGTAGGCAACATCTCCGACGCCGGTGATCCCGATCCGGACCTGGCTTCCGCCGCGACCGACGACCGCCGCGACGCCGACGATGGAGTACCCGGAGGCCGGCTGCTCGAGCTTCGCGTATGCGCCGCCCCGGCCGGACATGGACGGAATCCGGATCGCGGTGAGCAATTCGTTCTCGGCGATGGCCGTGACGAACGCACCCTCGAAGAACTGGGCGGCGGGGATCGTCCGCTCGCCGGTCTGCGAGCGGACCACGATCTCGGCATCGAGCGCGAGGAGGGCCGCCGGCAGGTCCGATGCGGGGTCCGCGTGCGCAACGGCGCCGCCGACGGTGCCGCGATTGCGGACCTGGACGTCGCCGATGCCATCGACGACGTCGATCAGCAGCGGGAACTGCGAGCGCACCGCCGCCGAGTCGAGGATGTCGCGGTAGGTGGTGAGGGCACCCAGGGACAGGCCGCCGCCGGACGACGTTCCGATCCCGCGCAGCTCCGAGATGCGGCCGATGTCGATCAACCGCTCCACGCTTGCGACGCGCAGCTTGAGCAGCGGCAGGAGGCTGTGCCCGCCGGCGATGACCTTGGCCGATCCGGCGTGCTGCCAGAGGAGCCGCAGGGCGTCGTCAACGCTTGAGGCGCGGGAGTACTCGAACGCGGCCGGGATCACTGGGTCACCTCCGACGCATGAATGGCCCGCCAGACCGTCGGCGGCGTGAGTGGCATGTCGATGTGGCGGATGCCGAGCGGACTCAGTGCTTCCACCACGGCGTTGACGACAGCGGCGGTGCTGGCGATCGTGCCGGCCTCGCCGACCCCCTTGACGCCCAGCGGGTTGACCGGCGACGGAGTGACGGTCTCGTCAAGATCGAGCATCGGCATCCACGAGGCCCGCGGCAGCGCGTAGTCGGACATGGAGCCCGACAGGAGCTGGCCGTTGTCGTCGTAGACGGCCCCTTCCCAGAGGGCCTGCCCGACACCCTGCACGATGCCGCCGTGCAGCTGCCCGTCGACGATCATGGGATTGATCTTCTTGCCCACGTCGTCCACGGCGATGTACCGCTTGAGCTCGACCTGCCCGGAATCTTCGTCCACCTCGACGATGGCGATGTGGGTCCCGAAGGGCCAGGTGCAGTTGGGAGTGTCGTAGTACGCCGTCTCGTCGAGGTAGGGCTCCATGTCGGCCGGCAGGTCGAACCCGAGGTCCGTTGCGAAGGCGATCTCCTGGATCGTCTTGACCCGGTCGGGCGAACCGCGGACGTAGAGCTTGCCCTCCTCGTAGACGATGTCCTCGACCGACGCCTCGAGCAGATGAGCGGCAACCTTGCGGGCCTTCTCCTTGACCTTACCGGCGGCCTTGACTGCCGACGTCAGGCCGACGGCACCGGTGCGGCTGCCGTACGAGCCATACCCGAACGGCGTGCCGAGCGTGTCGGAGTGCTGGACGATGATGTCGTCCATCGGGATGCCGAGCTCGTGGGCCACGACCTGGGCATAGGTGGTCTCGTGACCCTGGCCCTGGGGTTGCGTGCCTGCCGTCACGACGACCTTGCCGGTCAGGTGGACGCGGATGTTGCACGACTCCCACATGGCGGCGCCCCAACCCTCGCCGACGGCGCCGATCCACTTGGACGGCGCGACCCCGCACACCTCGATGTAGGAGCTGAGCCCCACCCCGAGGTACTTGCCGCGGGTCCGTGCCTCCGCCTTCGCCTTGCCGATCCCGTCGTAGCCGGCCATCGCCAGGGCACGGTCGAGGGCCGGCTCGTAGTTGCCCGAGTCGATGAAGATCTTCGCCCCGCCCGCTGCCGTGCCCAGGCCACTGGGGTTCTCGTACGGGAACGCATCGGTCGGCAGGAAGTTCCGCCGCCGGATCGCGGCGGGATCCATGCCCAGCTCGTCCGCCAGGAGGTCCATCGCGCGCTCCACGACGTACGTCGCCTCGGGCCGGCCCGCGCCGCGATACGCGTCCACGAACGTTGTGTTCGTGTAGACGCCGATCACCTCACAGAACACGTTGGGGAACTTGTACGGGCCCGCGAGGACGCGCCCATAGAGCGTGGTCGGGATGCCGGGGCCGATCGTCGAGAGCCGCCCACCGAGGTTGGCGTACGTCTTGACGCGCAGGCCCGTGACCTCGCCGTCGCGCTTCGCGGCCACTTCGAGATACGTGATGTGGTCGCGACCGTGGATGGTGGACTGGTAGTTCTCGCGCCGGCTCTCCACCCACTTCACGGGTCGCCCACCGATCGCCTTCGAGGCGAACATGACCAGCGCGAAGTCGGCGTAGCAGAAGATCTTCGATCCGAATGCACCGCCGACGTCGGGCGAGATGCAGCGGACCTTGTGCTCGGGGATGCCGGTCACGAAGGCGGCCAGCAGCAGCCGCTGGATGTGCGGCGTCTGGCTGGACATCCAGACCGTGTACTCGTCGGTGCCGGGGTTGTACCAGCCGATGTCGCCGCGCGCCTCCATCGCGTTGGGGATGAGGCGCTGGTTCACCAACCGCTGGCGGACCACGACCTCGGCACTGTTGAACGCTGCCGCAGTCCCGGCTTCGTCGCCGACCTTCCAGTCGAAGACGACGTTGTTGGGCGCGTTCTCGTGCAGTTGCGGCGCTCCGGGCTGCGTGGCCTTCTCCGCGTCGACCACGACGGGCAGGACCTGCCACTCCACGCGGATCGCCTCGAGGGCGTCCGCCGCCTGCTCCGGCGTCTCGGCGACCACGGCCGCGACGCCCTCGCCGGTCCACTTGACGCTGTCCGTGGCGAGGATGCGCGGCGTGTTCACGTTGTTCTGGATGCCGCTGACGCCGCCGGCCGGCCAGGCCATCGGGAGCGGGTTGTACGGGATGTCAGCGCCAGTGAACACGGCGACCACGCCCGGCATCGTCTTCGCGCGCGAGGTGTCGATCGACGCGATGTTCGCGTGGGCGTAGGGGCTGCGGAGGATCGCCAGGAAGACCATCCCCGGCAGCGTGATGTCATCGAGGTAGCGACCCGCGCCGGTGATGAATCGCTGGTCCTCGCGGCGCTTGACCGGGGCGCCGATCGTGTCGACAGCCATCTCGATCGCCTCCCTCTTTT
>VGPE01000216.1 GCA_016875645.1 Chloroflexota bacterium | reverse complement strand
CGACCGGATGCCATCATTCACGCACGCGCTTCGCGCCGCTGCGACACTCACACGAGGAGACTTCCGTGAGCTCTGACGCCACTCGCCGCTGGCTGCGCGGCGCCGTCGTCGCCGTGGCGACGCCGATGAACGGCGACACCTCGCTGGACCTGGCGGGCCTGGCCGCCAACACCGAAGCGATGATCGAGCGCGGGATCCGCACGGGGGATGGCGTGCTGCTGGCAGTCGCGGCGGCGGGCGAGTTCCCGACGCTCTCGATCGACGAGCGCAAGGCCGCAATCCGGACGAGCGTCAAGGCTGCGGCCGGCCGCGTGCCGGTGATGACCAGCATCCAGCACACCGACGTGCGCGAGATCCTCGACCTGCTGCGTTTCTGTGCCGACGAGGGCGTCGCCGGCGTGCAACTGGGGCCCGCGTACTACTACCCCGCCACGGAGGAGGACCTGTTCCGACTGATCGACCTGGTCGATGGCGTGGCGACGATCCCACTGATGGTCTACAGCACCTGGTGGGACGGCGGGGTCGTGATGACGCCGCCGGTCCTGCGGCGGCTCGCTGTGTATGAGCACGTGGATGCCGTGAAGTGGTCGGCGCCGGACTCGGCCGCCTACGCGGCGGGCATCTCGGCCATCGCCGACCGCCTGGTCGTCGTGGACAACCACGCGATCCATGTCTGGGGCCACCTGCTCGGCGCGCGGGCGTTCGTGACCCATGTCGGCAACTTCTGGCCCGAATGGGCAGTCGGGCTGTGGCGGGACCTCGAGGCCGGTGACTACGCCGCGGCGACCCGGAGCCTGGTCGCGTTCAAGCAGCCGTGGAGCGAGTTTGCCCACCGGGTCGGCGCCGTGTCGGGCGGCGAGGGCCCGTTCATCAAGGCAGCCCTCGAGGTGGTGGGCATGGCCGCCGGCCCATCCCGCCTGCCGTCGGCGCGCGTGGAGGGCGCATACCTGGAAGAATTGCGGGCCCTGTTCGCGGCCAGCGGCGTCCCGATGGCCGGCGCGGGGGTCGGCACCCACGCCTGACGCTGCAGGATCGGCGCCCGGTTCGTGAGCGGATGACCAGCGACGAGCGAGTCCCGGACGCCGTCCATGGCCGGCCGGCGGCCTCGTCCGCGGAACGCAGTCGTGCGTTCTACCGCGCCCTGGGGCCGGCGGGCCTGGCCATCCGCACCAGGCCCGACTGGGATGCCCGGACCGTGGCCGATCTGCGCGGGCTGCTGCCGCCGGCCGGGCGAGTCCTCGACGTCGGTTGCGGCTACGGCCGGATCGCACTGCCGCTCGCCGCACTCGGCTACACGGTGACGGGCTTTGACATCGCGCGGAGCCTCCTGCGGGCGGCCCGACGCGAGGCGGCCCGGCGCGGCCTGACGGTCCGGTTCGACGAGGGTTCCATGACGTCGCTGCCGTACGACTCCGGGGCTTTCGACGCGGCGCTCTGCCTCTGGACGGCGTTCTACGAGCTGACCGCGCTCGAAGAGCAGGTCGCTGCGCTCGCTGAGATGCGTCGGGTGCTCGCGCCCGGCGGTATCGCCATCGCGGAGGGCCCGACGTACGAGGACTCCGTCGCGCTCCAGGGCGACCGCGGCGCAACGCCCGGGGCCGGCGATCGGATCGTGGGGAGCATGGTCGGCGGGCACCGGATGGAGCACTACGCCCACGACCCGGCAAGCCTGGAGCGCGTGGCCAAGCTCGCCGGAATCAGCCGCTGCGAGGTTCTCGTGCGCCACTGGGCCGGGCGGCCGCGCCAGTTGTTCCTGCTGCGGGCGTGAGCGCACGCAGCGCCCGCAGGGTCACCCACTTGCTGGGCTCGCCTTCGCGATCGATGTCGATCCAGGTCTTGCCGCTGTACGCGTACTCATTGCGGAAGCGGCCGCCGCTATCCGCCTTCGCGGCCAGCCACGCCAGCGCAGTGGCCAGCCGCGGATCCTCGCGGTGCCCGAGCTCGCAGAGGACCTCGAGCACCTGCAGGACGTCGGTCACGTATGCAGAGGGAAAGCCGAGCTTGAACCACGAGCGATTCGGCCGCGTGTTGCCCCAGCCCATCGGGTAGTCCGCGCGGGCCGGGTCACGGCTCAAGAGAAATGCCACGCCCTCGTCGATGGCCCGCGCGACCAGGGCTGGCCGGTCGCGCGGCGGAATGGCCGCCAACGCGCGCAGTGCCTTGACGGCGCCCCAGGCGCACGGGAGCCCCTCGTTCGCGGCGCATCTGAAGCCCGGGCCGCACGTCCCGGATGCGTACCAGCGCTCGACACTCTCGCCGGTGATCGCCTGTGCTTCCCACTCGATGGCCCGCGCCACTCGCTCGTCGGGGAGCCAGCCGAACCGGACGAGTGACCGCAGCAGGTTCCCATTCAGACAGTGGATGACTGACGACGGGGGCGGCGCTCCCACGTCTGCGCGGCCCGACGCCCCGAAGCCGCCACTGGACGCCTGGCTGTGCCCCAGGACGTACTCGCAGGCGGCCCGCACGCGTTCATCCGCCGGGTCAGCGCCCAGTTGCTCCAGGAAGATCAGCTGCCAGACGGTACCGCGGTATTTCGTTGCGTAGCCCGGTCCCGGCTTCTCCCAGAAACCGTCCGGATGCTGGGTCGCGAGAATCCCGGCGATCGGATCGGCCGCCATCGCGGCTCGTTGTGCCGCCGCGGTGTCCGGGTCGTCGGCCGGCCGGCCGCACAGGTCGCGCAACGCAACGTGGCGGACGGCCGGATCGGCGGGCTCCAGCAGCCAGGCGAGCACCGGCGAACCCTCGGTCGCGGGCGCCGATCGTTCGTTCATGCGACCCGATCGTCCGCCCGCTGTTGTCGATCGGCAAGGGTCATTGCTACCGTTCCGGCTCCGTGACTTCACAGCCCAACGCGCCCAGGTTCGCCCGCACCGCGCTCACCGTCGTCGTCTTCGCCATCGCGATGGGCTACGTGGAGTCCGCGGTGGTGGTCGACCTGCGTGCCGCGCTGGGCCAGCCGGCGGCGCCCACGTTCCCACTCCAGCTCGCCGACGCGGCGACCGGCCACCTCGCGTGGATCGAGGTCGGGCGGGAGGCGGCCACCATCGTGATGCTCGCTTGCATCGGCCTCCTCCTCGGTCGCCGGGGCTGGGAGTGGCTCGCATGGATGGCCGTCGCGTTCGGGGTCTGGGACATCGCGTACTACGGCTGGCTGGCCGTGTTCATCGGCTGGCCCACGTCGCCCTTCGACATGGATCTGCTGTTCCTGATCCCGGTGCCCTGGGTCGGGCCCGTCTGGGCGCCCGTGGCGGTCAGCATTGCGCTGGTCGTGGTCGGCCTGCTCGCCGCCCGCAGGTACCACCAGGGGCGGGATCCGCGAGTCCGGGGCCGCCACCTGGTTGGAGGTGCGTTGGGTGGCGGGCTCGTCCTGTTCAGCCTCATGCTCGATGCGCCCGGGATCCTGGCGGGAAACGAGCCCGCGCCGTTCGCATGGCCGCCGTTCATCGCAGGAATGGCCGTCGCGGTGACGGCCGCCGTGGACGCGCTGCGATCCGCCCCGCGTGCTGCACCGTGACCGGCGACGCGTGCCGGGCCCTCCCATGGTCCAGAGTGGCGCAAGCGACCGGGCGGACGCCCAAGCCCGGACCAGCGAGTGGAGCGCCGATCGCCGTGAAGAGCGTTCCGTGACAGATCAGGTACGGGGGATCCCGACGCGGTCCTTCGAGACCCCGGACCGGGGCCTCGAGTTGCGCCAGGCCGTCCACGTCGGCGAGGTCGAGCTCGTCGGACGCGACGTCCGCGAGCTCGCCATCCATGAGGCGGCGCGCATCATGGCGGCGGCGGCACCGGGCGAGATCCTGGTCTCGGCCATCACCCGGTCGTTGGCCGGCAGCTCGGGGCATGTCTTCGAGGCGCGTGCATCTCGCGAGCTCAAAGGGTTGCCCGGGGCGTACGAGCTGCTCGCGGTGGGCGCCTCGACCTGACCGACCTGACCGCCCGCCAGCTTCAGCCCACAGCGACCATCCGCTCCACTGCCTGGCGTGCCCGCAGCGCGATCGCGTCGGGCACGGTCACCGCGTGCTGCATGAGACGCAGGGAGTCGCGCAGGTTCTCGAGCGTGATCATCTTCATGAAGGCGCAGACCGCCTCGCTCGACGCGGGCTCGAACTGCTTGTCGGGTGCTTCCTTGCGCAGGCGGTGCAGGATGCCCACCTCGGTCGCGACGATGAACCGAGACTTCTCGGAGGTGCGAGCGAGCCGGATCATGCCCTCGGTCGAGAGGATCTTCATCTGGTCGTTGCCGAAGGCCATGCACTGGCTTGCGCACCCGCACTCGGGGTGAACCATGAACTCCGTGTCGGGTGAGGCCGTCTGCCAGCGCTCGATGTCGTCGGTCCGGATGCCGGCGTGCACGTGGCACTCGCCCAGCCAGATCTTGAGCTTGCGCCCCGTCACGCGCTGCAGATAGAGCCCCAGGTTGACGTCCGGCAGGAAGAGGATCTCGCGATCGGCCGGGATCGCCTCGATCACGGCTTTGGCGTTGCCCGACGTACAGCAGTAGTCGGCCTCGGCCTTGACCTCGGCCGTGGTGTTCACGTAGGCGACCACGACCGCGCCCGGGTTGGCCGCCTTCCAGTTGCGCAACTGATCGGGGGTGATCGAATCCGCCAGCGAGCACCCGGCTCGCAGGTCGGGGATCAGCACCTGCTTGTCGGGCGAGAGGATCGCCGCGGTCTCGGCCATGAACTTCACGCCGCACAGGGCGATCACCGCGGCGTCGGTCGCAGCGCCGGCCCGCGCGAGGGCCAGCGAATCGCCCACGAAGTCGGCGACGTCCTGGATCTCCGGGCGCTGGTAGTTGTGGGCGAGGATCACCGCGTGCCGGCGGCGCGCGAGCTCGCGGATCTCGGCCTGGAGCCGTTCCACGTCGGCGGCGGTTC
>VGPE01000215.1 GCA_016875645.1 Chloroflexota bacterium | reverse complement strand
TAGCACCAGCACGCGCGTTCCCGGGTCGGCCGAGAGCCGGTTGGCCAGCACGCAGCCCGCCGACCCGCCGCCGACGATCACGTAATCCCAGACTCGCTCCGCCACGCTCCCTCCCGTGTCGTGGCCGCGATGCTACCTACTCGCCGGGCAGACGGAGCAGGGCCGCCCGGCCCTGGACCTCCTCGAGCGCAGCGGGATCGGCCAGCAGGCCGCGCACGACCAGCCGGGCGACCTCGTCGGCGAGGCCCCGACCCGGGGCGCGACCGCCCGAGTGGAGCGTGAGCGCCCGGACCAGAATGCCCGCGATCGCCTGGCTCACCAGGGTCGCGTCGACCTCGATGAATTCGCCCGCCGCGGTGCCCTCGCGCACGATTCCCGCGACGACCCGATGCAGCAGGTCCCGGCGCTCCGCCCACGGGGCGAACTCCGGCCGGCCGATCACCTCGTCGGCATAGAGCCCGGACAGGTTGTACGGCGCCTCCTCCAGGTGGCGCAGGTCGTCGTGCAGGTATCGGTAGAGACGGACGGCCGCCGGCTCGGGCAGGGCGGCGACCGCGCGGGTGCGTGGCAGCGCCAGCCCCAGGTCCCAGTCGAAAAGCGCTTCCACGATCGCGTCCTTGGTCGCGAAGTGATGGAACAGCGAGGGCTGGCGGATGCCCACCGCCTCCGCGATCTGGCGTGTCGTGGTGGCATGGAAGCCCTGGGCGGCGAACAGGTGCGCCGCCTCGAACAGGATCCGCTCCCGGGTCGCGAGCGGCACGCATGCCGCGACGAGCGCCCGCGGCAGGCGTCGGGCGACCATCAGATGTCGATGTCCGCGACGACCTCGAACCATGGCGCGCGCGTCCCGACGCGCGCCCGGAGCCTCCAGCGCGTCGTCTTGGGTGCGTCGCGGATCACCGATCGCAGGCGCGCCAGCCGGTCGGCCACGACCGACCGGACCTCGTCCGGCAGCGCAGGCTGCTCCGCGAAAGCGGACTCCAGCGCCCCGTACCAGAACCCCCAGTCCCCGCCGAGCACCGCCTCCAGCCGGCGTCGGTCGATCGCGTCGGGCGCGTCGCCGACATCGACCTCGGCCAGCAGCACGATCAGGTCGATCAGGTCGTTGTCGGTGATGCGCTGGATCTGGAGCTTGGACAGCAGCAGGTCCGCGAGCGGTACGGTCTGCGCCTCGTGCTCCAGCCGGCCGGCGAAATCCACGGTGTGCGCCATCATCAGCTGGTCCAGGAAGACGTCGACCTTGTACGCGTGCTGCGGGTGGGTGTAGATCAATCGCTTGACGCCCCATTCGCGGCTGTGGCTCACGACCGGGTGCAGGACGTAGCCACGGCCCGTCAGCAGCGCCGACACGCGCCGCTCCTCGCGCGAGTACGCGACCAGGTCGATGTCGCGCGGCGGCCGGCGACCGAGGTCGGACAGCAGGTGGCGGGACCGCGGTGAGCGCGCCGCGATCGCGAGCGACCCGATCAGCCGGATCGCGATCCCCTGCTCGTCCGCGAGGCGCTGGAGCTCCAGGGCCTCCCGGGCGACGTCCGGGACCTCACGCCGGGACGACGTCGCGGTCGTGCCGTCCGCGCGGTCCCCGTCGCTCGGCTGAATCACGGAACCCCTCTTGACACGCCGCAGTCCGCACGGCTACGGTCTTGCGCACCCAGCCTATCGGCCGATAGGTTGCCGCGCAAGAGGGTTGCGGTGCGGCTGTACTTCTGCTCGGACATCCACGCCTCGCGCAGATGCTGGAAGAAGTTCCTCAATGCGGGGCGCTTCTACGGGGCCGACTGCATCATCGTCGGCGGCGACATCACCGGCAAGTTCGTTGTGCCGCTGGTGGAGGCGCCCGGCGGGCGGCGGACCGCGACGTTCCTCGGGGTGGACCGGACCGTGGAGCCGGGCGAGGACCTGGAGCGCCTCAAGACCTGGATCGCGGACTCCGGCCAGTACTGGTTCGAGGCGACGCCAGAGGAAGCCGCCTGATACGCCGGCGGACCAGGCCCGCGTGGACGTGCTCTTCCGGCGGCTGGTGATGGACCGGGTCCGCGAGTGGGTCGCCGAGGCGGACGAGAAGCTGCGCGGGAGCGGCACCCGCGTCATGGTCTCAAGCGCCAACGACGACTTCGAAGAGGTCGACGCGGTCCTCGCGGAGTCCGAGCTCATCGAGGACCCCAACGGCAGGGTGCTCGATCTCGGTGAGGGGTTCGCCATCCTGGGCATGGGCTGGGGCAATCCCACGCCCTGGGCCTGCCCGCGCGACATCAGCGAGGACGAACTGGCGGCGCGGATCGACGCGACAGCCGCGAACGTCACCGACCCGTCGCGCACCGTGTTCAGCCTGCACGTCCCGCCGCTGGGCTCCGGCCTGGACATGGCGCCCCGCCTGGACGAGGACCTGCGGCCGCGCCTCGACGGCAGCGGCCTGCAGATGATCCCCGTGGGCAGCACGGCGACCCGTGACGCGATCATCCGCTACCGCCCGCTCGTGGGTCTCCACGGGCACATCCACGAGTCCAAGGGGATCCGCAAGCTGGAGGGGGTGACAATCGCCAATCCGGGCAGCGAGTACGGAGAGGGCATCCTCGACGGCGTCGTCGTGGATCTCGATCGCCGGAAGGGGCTGGCGGGCATTCGACTGGTTTCGGGGTGAGGAGGGGGTCGAACATGGCAACGAATGCACCGACGACGCGGGGCGTCTTCACGCGCGCGAGCAGCGGGCTCGTCCGGCAGGTCCGGACGAGCGACGTCCTCTACTTCGGGTTCACCACCATCGCGCTGTCCTACATCGTGTTCACGATCGCAAGCTGGAGCGCCTATCCGGGCGCGTCCATGGAGCTCGCGACCCTGATCGCCATCGCCGGGGCGGTCGGGATCGGTGCCAGCTATGCGCTGTTCGCCGCGATGTACCCGCGCTCCGGCGGTGAGTACGTGTTTCTGTCGCGGACGCTGCACCCGCTGGTCGGGTTCGCGCTCAGCTTCTCGTTCGCGTTCTGGCAGATGTTCTACTACGGGCTCAACGGCGCGTTCTTCAGCCAGTTCGCCCTGAGCCCCACCCTCGCGGCGATCGGCGTACAGCTGGGCAACGCGAGCCTGGTCGACGCCGCCAACTGGTTCGGCTCGGGCGTCGGCACGTTCGCCGGCGGCGCGTTCCTGATCGCCCTGATGTCGTTCCTCCACTGGCGCGGCGCGGGCACTTACTTCCGCTGGCAGCGCTGGGCGGCATGGATGGCGATCACCAGCATCGGCCTGACGATCCTGGTGCTGCTGCTGTCCGCCGTGAACGTGCTGAACTTCAAGTCGAACTTCGACGGCCTCGCGGGCGCCGGCGGCTACGACGGGGTGCTCGCCGCCGGGACCGAAGCGGGCGTGCTGCCGGCAGCCCCGTTCGACCTAACCCAGACCCTCTACTTCGTGCTGTGGCCGGCGTTCTCGATCTGGTTCGCGATCACGGCCACCTCGTTCTCGGGCGAGGTCCGCAACGTCCAGCGCGGGATGCTGGTCGGCATCGTCGGCTCGCAGATCCTGACCGGCGTCGTGTTCATCGTGATGATGTTCCTGTACCGCACCGCCTTCGGGAACGACTTCCTGCTGGCGGCCGGGGCGGTGGGCACGTCCATGGACGCGCCGCCGTTCGTGCCGTTCTTCACCGCGATCGCGGGCGGCAACGTCCTCCTGTCGGTGCTCATGAGCCTGTGGGTGGTGCTCATCGCGCTGTTCGTCGGCGGCACGGTGGTGCCGTACGCCACGCGCGCGCTGCTCGCCTGGGGCATCGACAGGGTCGCCCCGTCGGCGCTCGCCGAGGTCAACGACCGGTACCACTCGCCGCACTGGGCGATCGCGGTCACGACCGTGGTCGGCCTGGTCATCCTGGGCCTCTACTGCTTCACCGACCTGCTGGGCATCGTGTCGGGCTTCTTCGCGTTCGCGGTGAGCTTCGCGGTGGTGTGCCTGTGGGCGGTGGTCTTCCCGTACGTGCGGCGCGAGCAGTTCGAGAACAGCCCGATCGCCAAGCGGTGGGGCGGAATCCCGGTGCTCACCCTGGCGGGCGTGTTGGGCAGCGCCTTCAGCCTGTTCGGGGCGTGGCGCCTGACCGAGGACCCGGTGTTCACGATCGACCGCGGCTTCGCGGTGGTCGCGGCGTTCGCGGTGATCGCGATCGGCGCCGCCTGGTACGTCGTCGCGACCGCCTACCGGCGCAGCCAGGGTGTCGACCTCGGCACGCGCTTCCGCGAGATCCCGGTCGAGTAGGCCGGGCGCTCTCCGACCCGATCGATGGCCCCGGGCCCCACGCTCCTCGAGCGCTACCGGCTGATGGCGCGCATGCGCGCGTTCGAGGCGGTCTGCGCCGAGGGCATCCGGACCGGTGAACTCCGCGGCGAGCTCCACCTGGCCAGCGGCCAGGAGGGGATCGCCGCGGGGATGGCCGGGGCGCTCCGGGATACGGACGCGCTGGTCAGCACGCATCGCTCCCATCCGCACGCCATCGCCAAGGGCGTGCCGCTCGGACCGCTCCTGGCCGAGATCTACGAGAAGGCGACCGGGCTCGCCGGCGGCAAGGGCGGGCACCTGCACCTGTTCGACCGGGCCCGGCGCTTCTCGACCACGGGCATCGTGGGGTCGTCGCTGCCGGTCGCACTCGGTCATGCCTACGCCGCGCGGCTCGACGGCACCGACGACGTGGCGATCGGCGTGACCGGTGACGGCGGCACCAACACCGGGCAGTTCCACGAGACCCTCAACATGGCCGCGATCTGGTCGCTGCCGCTGGTGGTGCTGGTGGAGAACAACGAGTACGCAATCTCCGTGCCGGCGCGCGACGTCATCGCCGGGCCGGGCATCGCGGCGCGCGCCAGCGCGTACGGGGCGTGGGGCGCGCGCGTGGACGGGACCGACGTGGAGGCCATGGCGGCCGCGTTCGTCGAGGCGGTGGCCCAT
>VGPE01000214.1 GCA_016875645.1 Chloroflexota bacterium | reverse complement strand
GAACGCTTGGTGCGCATACCAGATTCTCCCACCCGCCCGGGTGGCCCCGCTGGCCGATACCGACACACGCTCCTAGAGTATCTGGTATCTCAGGCGGCGCAGGAGGGTGGGGTGGCCGAGCGGCTGCTGTTCGACGAGCACAACCGCGTGGAGTTGCGGGCCCTCGGGGCGGGGGGAGCCGTCGTGGTCATCCCGGTCGGGGCGACGGAGCAGCACGGACCGCACCTGCCGGTCGGGACCGACTGGTGGCACGCAGAGCACGTGGCCCGAGGTGCAGCGGCCAGGGCCTCGGCCGCCGGCGTGTCCGTCGTGGTGACGCCCACGCTTCCGTTCGGATCCTCGCCGCACCACCTGCCGTTCGGCGGGACGATCTCCCTGCCCACGACGACCTACTACGACGTGCTGGTCGCGATCCTCGAGTCGCTGGTGACCGACGGGTTCCGGCGCCTGTTCCTCGTGAACGGCCACGGCGGCAACCACGAGCTGATCCAGATCGCGGCCCGGGACGTGGCCCTGCGTCACCCGGTGATCGCGGTCGCGGGGTCGTGGTGGAACATCGCCTGGGATGTGCTCGTCGAGGCCGGCGCGGGGGACGTGGGGCGGCTGCCCGGTCACGCCGGCGGCTTCGAGACCTCGGTGGTCCAGGCGATGCGCCCCGACCTGCCGCTGGGCGAGCTCCCGGCCGCCCGTACCGCCGACGCTGCGCCCGCCGACCCGCGCCGCTTCTCGCCGCTGGTCCGGACCGAGGTCCACGACTACTGGGGCTCCATCGAGGGCTTCTCCGACGCGCCGGTCCGCGCATCGGCCGAAGCGGGCCGGCGCTACCTCGACGTATCCATCGCCGAGCTGGCGCGGCGCATCGAGGCTCTGGCCGCGACGCCGCTGCCGGGTTAGGTCGGAGCCGATCCCGGGCCGATCCCGGGCCGATCCCGGGCCGATCCCGGGCCGATCCGTCCGCCCCCTCGTGCTCCCCGCGCACGAACGGACCGCAACGCGGCCGTCTCGTGCGTCCCGCGCATGCCCGGGCGACAGATCGCCCTCGCTTCACCCCGGGGCGCGGTCGTGTCGTGCACCCCACGCACGAGCCGGCGAACCTGCGGTCCGGTCGTGCACCACGCGCACGGCGGCCGGTCGCGCCCGCCGCGCCTCCCTACCGGCCTCGCTTGAGCACCGAGAGCACCGTGCGCGCAATCGAGTTCCCGAGGCGCGCGTAGCTCTCCATCTCCTTGCGCTGGCGACGCGCTTCCTGCTCGCGGTAGCGCCGCTCCCGCCGCTCCGCCTCTTCGCGCAATCGGTCCTCGCGCCGTCGGGCGCGTTCCGCCTCGGTGGCCGCGCGCTCGATCTGCCGGCGCTCGGTGGCTGTCAGACCATCGGGACCGCGCTGGGCGCCCGTCGCGGGGTCGATGCCGGCCTTCTGGATCGCGTCCTGCGCCTTGGCCGTCTTCGCCGCCTCGATGCGACCGGAGATGATCTCGTGCGCGCTGTCGCGATCGATCGCGGCGCCGTACTTGGGCCGCAGCAGGCCGCCGGCGACCGCCGCCGCGAACGCCGCCTGGTCGAGCGGCGCCATCAGCGAATCGGGCGGGATCAGGCGCGTGGCTGCCAGTGGCGTCGGTACGCCGCGCGGCGACAGGACGGTGACCACCGCCTCGCCGATCCCCAGCGACGTCAGCGTCTTCTCCGCGTCGTAGAAATCAATCGTCAGGAACGTGCGCACCGTTTTGCGCAGGTCGTCCGCGTCCTGCGGCGTGAAGGCCCGCAGCGCGTGCTGGACCCGGTTGCCCAGCTGCGCCAGCACCGACGACGGGACGTCGGTCGGCGTCTGCGTCACGAAGAACACGCCCACGCCCTTGGAGCGGATCAGGCGGGCCGTCCGTTCCACCTCGTCGAGCAGCGCGTCTGACGCGTCGTCGAACAGCAGGTGCGCCTCGTCGAAGAAGAAGCACGCTTGGGCTTGGGCAGATCGCCCGCCTCGGGCAGCGCCTCGTACAGCTCGGCCAGGAGCCAGAGCATGAAGGTCGAGAACAGGCGCGGCTTGTCCATGACATCGCGCAGTTCGAGGACACTCACGATCCCGCGACCCTGCGGGTCGAGGCGCATGAGGTCGTCCACGTCGAACTCGGGCTCACCGAAGAAGACGTCGGCCCCCTCCTGCTCAAGCGTGACGATGGAGCGCAGGATCACGCCGGCCGTCGCCGTGGCGATGCCGCCGCACTCGGCCATCTGGTCCTTGCCCTCGTCGGAGACCAGCCACGCGAGCGTGGTTCGCAGGTCGGCGAGGTCGAGGAGCGGCAGGTTGTGGTCGTCGCAGTACTTGAAGACGAGCGACAGGACGGCGGTCTGAGTCTCGTTGAGGTCTAGGACCTTGCCCAGCAGCAGCGGGCCGAACGAGTGGACCGTGGCCCGGACCTGGGCGCCCAGGGCGCCCGAGAGTGAGAGGAATTCCACCGGGTGGCCGTGCGGCCGATAGTCCCAGCCCAGGGACGCGACCCGATCGTTGAGCTTCGCGTCGTCGGTGCGGCCGGGAGCGGCGATGCCGGTCAGGTCGCCCTTGATGTCTGCCACGAAGACCGGTACGCCCGCGTCGGAGAGCTGGCCCGCAAGGATCTGGAGCGTCTTGGTCTTGCCTGTCCCCGTCGCGCCGGCGATCAGCCCGTGGCGGTTCATCATCGCCAGCCCGACGCGGACCCGGACGTCGGGCTGCAGCTCGTCGCCCAGGAGCGGGCTGCCGATGACGAGGTGCGGCTCGTCAAGGGCGTAGCCCTTCGTCATCGCCTCGCGGAAACGGTCGTCCATGGCGCACAAGGGTAGCGGCTGCTCCGGCTGGCCGGCATTCGGTGCCCCGAGCGTTCCAAGAAGCGATCGGTCGGCGCCCGGGCGCCGCTTTGGAACGCCCGGTGCACCAGCAGCGTCGCCCGGTTGCCGGCTGGTCCTCCCCGCGCACCAATCGGCCCCACCCGTTGCGGCTTGGAACGTCTGCCGGACCGGGCCCGCAGATTCCGGTCGAATCCGGGCGGCCCGAACGAATCCGGGCAGCCCGGGCCGCCGCGTGGCCAAACCTGCGCCGATCAGATGGGCGGTCCTCCCCCCACGCCGCGGCCGGGGGCCACCCTGCCCGTCCACACTGCGGTCGGGCCCCACTTGACAGGGAGGCGGTCTTCGCGCACCGTCCGCGCGGAATGCGCCGGGGTCGGAGCCTGACTGATGGCGCGACAGGGGAGGGAACACGATGTGAGCTGAGTTCAAGGCGTTCCTGCTCAAGACGAACGCCCTGGCACTGGCAATCGGCGTGATCATCGGTGCCGCGCTCGGCTCGGTCGTGACGTCGCTGGTGGAAGACATCATCATGCCGCCGATCGGTCTGGTGCTCGGCGGCGTCGATTTCTCCGGGCTCGAGGTGGTGCTCAAGGAGGCAGCCGGCGACAAGGCCGCGGTCGCGATCCGGTACGGGGCGTTCCTCAACGCGGTCATCGCGTTCGTGGTCATCGGCCTCGTCGTCTTCTGGATCAGCAAGGCGATGATCAAGCCGGCTCCGGCCGAGCCGACTCCGGCCACCAAGTCGTGCCCCTACTGCCGGGAGACCGTCCTCGCCGACGCCACCAAGTGCAAGTTCTGCGGCAGCAGCATCTGACCTGCTGAATGTCGTCGGGGATGCCGATCTTGCCGACGTCACGCAGGCGGCCGGCGATCCGCAGGGATTGATGGATGTCGCGATCCAATCCGGGCTGGTCGGCCAGGCGGCGCATCGCGTCGAGCCTGGCCGAGGATCGGCTCCGCGTCGCGCCAGACCGCGAAGATCCCGTTGACCGTCACACCCGAGATGAGCAGCGGGTACTCACGAATGACGGAGCGCTGGGTCAGGGCGGTCCCGATCGCCACGCCTGCCGCGTCGGTGTCGATCTCAGCCCCGGACCGACCGTGCTGCCAGATCGTCACATTCGGCGACCATCGAGATCCGGAAAGGCCCAACCGGGCGCGATTCACTGGATCCGGATGCCAGCGATGTCGGGCTCGCCGTCCGGGTAGCGGGGGCCGAGCGCGTCGATCGTGTCGGCCAGGATCTCCGCCACCGCCACGTTCCGGAACCATTTCCTGTCGGACGGGATCACGTACCAGGGCGCCCAGTCCGTGGAGCAACGCAACAGCACGTCCTCGACGCCTCCTGGTAGGCGTCCCAGTGCTCGCGCTCCTTCATGTCGGCCGTCCGGAACTTCCAGCGCTTGTCAGGGTCGTCGATGCGCGCCTGGAATCGCTGGCGCTGCTCGTCCTTCGAGATCCAGAGGAAGAACTTGAGGATCGTGGTGCCCTCGGTCGCCAGGATCCGCTCGAAGTCGTTGATCTGGTCGAAGCGCCGCGACCAGACGTCCTTCGGGACGATGTCGTGGACGCGCACGACCAGCACGTCCTCGTAGTGGGAGCGGTTGAAGATGCCGATCTCGCCCTTGCCCGGCACCCGCTGATGGACCCGCCATAGGTAATCGTGGGCGAGCTCGATCGGGGTGGGAACCTTGAACGGCGAGACGGTCACGCCCTGGGGGTTGAACGCGCCCATCACGTGGCGGATGGTGCCGTCCTTGCCGGCCGCATCGATGCCCTGGAGGATGACCAGCACGGGGTGCTTTGCCTCCGCCCAGAGCCGGTCCTGGAGCGCCGCAAGCCGCTGCACGCCCTCCGCGAGCTGCTTGTCCGCGGTCGCCTTTTCGTGGCCGTGGGTCTCGTCGGGGTCCCAGTCGTCGAGGTCAACCCTGGAACCGGGCGTCACCCGGAGCAGCTCACGGAGCGATCGTCCGTCGGCCACGTTCGCACCTCCCATCACGATGATGCCCGACCATGCACCGACGGGCTGCGATCACTCGGCACGTCGCGAACGGGCCTGCGTGGCGGAATTCGCAGGCAATTCAACATCTCGGTGCGTCTCAGGGTTGATTTGGGCGAATCT
>VGPE01000213.1 GCA_016875645.1 Chloroflexota bacterium | reverse complement strand
GGCCGGGGTGCTCGTCGGCGTCGCCGTCGAGCTCGCCGTCGGCTTGGGTGTCGCGCTCGGCGCTGCGGCCGGGGTCGGCATCGGCTTGGGCGTCGCGCCCGGCGTCGGCTTGGGCGTCGCCGTCGGACTCGGCGTCGGCTTGGGCGTCGCCGTCGGGCTCGCGGAGGGCGGCGGATCGATCGTGTACGTGGCGCGGGCCACGGATGCGCTCGAGCATGACGCAGAGCAGAAGATGGCCGAGACCGTGTGGTCTCCGATCGCAGCGCCGGCAGGCGGCGCGAACGTCAGGATTGCCCGGCAGCTGGCGGTGAAGCTCGCCTCGCCCACGACGACCCCGGCGAACGCGAATTGCGCGCGACCGCCACAGGTCGGGGCGACGACATAGGTCGCAGTCAGTGACTGGCCGGGCGGGCCGTGCGTAGGGCTCAAGCGGAGGTCGCCGGTGAGCGGCGGCTCGACGATGGTGCAGGTCGTGGAGATGAGGCACCGGGGGCACGGCGAGGCAGCCACGGTGTGCGGTCCCAGCGCCGCGGTCGCCGGCGGCACGATGACCATCGAGGCCTCGCAGCCAGCCGTCGTGTCGCTGCCCTGGCTGACCCCGTCGAAGAAGAACTCGACCGTGAACTCGACGGTGCAGTCGCCGTCGAACACGGTCGCGGTGAAGCCCGCGCCTGGCGGACCACTCGTGGGATTGACCGTGATCACCGGCGGAATCGGCGCATCGACCCGGTACGTGGCCGAGAGCGGCGGATCGCACGATGGGTGGTCGAAGCAGAACGCTGCCTGGACGGCGTAGGAGCCTGGCGCGAAGCCGGCCGTGTCGATCGTCAGGGTCGCTTGGCAGCTCGGGTTGAATGGCTCGAGCGCGAGGAACGCGCCATCGAAGGAGAACGCCACGCCGTCGGCACCCCGGCAGGTGTCGGCCGTGTAGGTCGCATCGAAGGACGCGTCGGTGGGGTCATGCGTCGGGCTCAGGACGAGGCTCGGCGCCGCGGAGACGGGTGATGGGGCCGACAGGCCGAGCCCGAACACGGCGATGAGCAGGAGAAGGACGGCACGCGCGCCGGAGGTGAGGCCCCCGGTGCGTTGTGAGCGGCGCCGGCCCGCAGTCCGCATTGCCCGCTCTCCGCGGCTGAATCATCCGGCCGGTCCGAAGCGCGGCGCACGATCGCCGTCTCGCCCGGGTCCCCGGTGGGTCGCGACATGGATCGCCAGGTCCGGAGCATCCCGCAACCCGCGCGTGGTTTCGAGAAGAGCGGTGTCGTGCGGACGAGCGCGGCTGCTGGTGCACCGCCGCACCGCCGGCCCGTTCCGCCGTTCAGTCGACGGTTGCGACCGCCTTGCCGTTGATCTCCCGCGCACCCAGGGCGCGCAGCAGGGAGCCCATCTCACGCCATGAGGCGACCCGGTCCACCTGGGGGTCCAGCCGGCCGTCCGCCACGAGCGACAGCAGCCAGCCCATCTCGCGCCGGTCCATGCCCTGGCGTTCCATCTCCAGGAACAGGCTCATGCCGTGGATCGTGATCGGGCCCTTGCGTGCGAAGACGAGTCCGTCGAAGGCGGACGGCGTGTCCGAGGAGCCGCCGATGATCACCATGGTCCCGCGATGGGCGATGCGCGGCAGCGCGGCCGTGAGGACTTCGCCGCCCACGGACTCCAGGATCAGGTCGAACGGCTCGCCGTCGGGTGCGATCCGCTCGATGACCTCCTCGGCGCCGAGTTCGCGCATGCCTGCCGCGCGCCCAGGCCCTCCCACGAGCGCCGTCACGCGCGCACCCTGGAGGCGCGCCAGCTGCACCGCGAAACGGCCGACACCTCCCGCGGCGCCGGTGATCAGCACCCGCTTGCCCAGCAGCGGCGCCCCATGGGCGAGTGCCGCCAGCGACGTCAGGCCGGCAACCGGCACGCACGCGGCCTGCTCGAACGTCACGCGCTCGGGGATGGGAGCGACGACGCGCGCCGGCACAGCCACTCGTTGGGCCCACGAGCCGTTGGGCAGGAGGCCGATCACGCGGGTGCCGCGGGGCGGGCCCGAGCCATCGGCCGCCTCGACCGCCACGATTCCAGCCGGGTCGTAGCCGACAACCGTCCCGGGGGCCATCTGGCGCAGGCGGCGATACTCGCCGCGGTTGAGGGAGACCGCCCGCACCTCGATGACCACTTCGTCGACCGCAGGCGCGGGCTCGGGGACTTCGGCGAACGCGATCCGGTCGGGCTGGTCGGGGGCAAGGACGATGGCGCGCATGGGACCTCCTGCGAGGGCGTCTACGTGGCCGCGACGATGAACTCGCGCGGGTGCTTCGTCAGTCGCTCGTAGCCGGCTTGGGTCACCGCGATCGTCTCGCTGAACATGAACGCCCCCACCTTGACGTAGGAGTGGAAGGCCATGCCCGCTTCGAACCGCCAGTCGGAGCCGCGGACGACCAGTGCCGAACGCTGCGGGGGATACAGCGTGAGCCCGATCGAGGAGAACGTGTTGTTGGTGTAGCGGGCGATGCCCTCGGCCTCGATGCCGTCTCGGATGATCCGATCGGGGATGGCCACCGGGGCGCCGTCGGCCACTTCGGCCCACGCGCGCTCCTGGAGGCGGAGCAGCCGATCGGCCAGCGCGTGCTCCGCGGCAGTGGCACGGCCGATCTTGAGCGTTCGGAAGAAGCGCGCGTAGTACTCCTTCACGCAGCCGTCGACCTCGAGGTTCATGGTGTCGCCCGGTTGCAGGACGCGGTCCTCGTAGCGGGCGTGGAGGTGCTCCGCCCGCTCGCCGGAGCCCATGGGTCCGGGCCCGGCCACGTCGGAGCCCGCCAGGATGAGCGCCGACGAGATCGCGGCCGCCACCTCCCGCTCCGAGACTCCGGCGCGGGCCGCCGCGATGCCGGCCTCCGTCCCGGCCACCACGGCGCGACCGGCCGCCCGGATCAGATCCAGTTCGGCCAGCGACTTGACCTCCCGGAGGCGCGCGATCACGTCGTCGCCGAGGTCCACGAACTCCGCGTCCGGCACCAGGTCAATGATCGCCGCCAGCAGCTTCTCGCTGAGCGGCCACGACGACTCGTAGCCGACCCGGGCCGAGGTCGCGCCCGCCTCGCGCAGCGCGCGCGCCACGATCTCGGCCGGCTTCTCACCGTCCTCCCAGAACAGGACTCGATCGAAGGCACCGGTCCGCCGGAACCAGTACGCCTCGTTATCGCGGCAGAAGATGAGGGGTTCGCCCTCGGCGGGGACCACGGCCAGTGAGAACAGCATGTAGGCGGTGGAGAAGAACCCGGTGAGGTAGGTCACCGACGCGGGGTGGACGCCCAGCAGCACGTCGACGCGGCGCTCGCGCATCACGTCCTGGACCCGGCCGACGCGCGACACGAACTCCGAGCGCTCGAACCACAGCTCTCGGCCCACCACGACCACCTCCACTGCCCGGTAGCATGCCCAGTCTGGCGATCGAGCGGAGGAGCGGTCAGGCGATGACGACACAGGCACAGGGCGTCGAGGTCATCGGACCCGCGGTGCCGGGCTCCGAGCGGGTGCTGACCCCGGCGGCCCTGGCGTTCGTGGCCGACCTCCATCGGCGATTCAACCGCACCCGGGAGTCCCTGCTGGCCGCGCGCGCGGCACGCCAGGTTCGGATCGATGCGGGCGACATGCCCGACTTCCGGGCCGACACGGCGCACATCCGCGCGGGCGACTGGCGGGTGGCGCCGGCGCCGGCCGACCTCGACGACCGGCGCGCGGAGATCACCGGGCCGGCCGAGCCCAAGATGATGATCAACGCCCTCAACTCCGGGGCGCGCGTGTTCATGGCGGACCTCGAGGACGCGCTCTCGCCGACGTGGGCGAACGTCGTCGGCGGCCAGGCGGCGCTCCAGGACGCGGTGCGGCGCACGCTGGCGTTCACCAGCCCCGAGGGGAAGGAGTACCGCCTCAAGGACCGGATCGCGACGCTGCTGGTCCGGCCTCGGGGTTGGCACCTGGCCGAGGCGCACGTGCTCGTCGATGGCGCGCCGATTTCCGCGAGCCTGTTCGACTTCGGGCTGTACTTCTTCCACAACGCCGCGGAGGCGCTGCGCCGCGGCTCCGGCCCCTACTTCTACCTGCCGAAGCTGGAGGCCAGCGAAGAAGCCCGTCTCTGGAACGACGTCTTCACGGTCGTTCAGCACCAGCTGGGCATTCCCCACGGCTCGGTGCGCGCGACGGTCCTCATCGAGACGATCCTCGGCGCATTCGAGATGGACGAGATCCTCTACGAGCTGCGCGATCACGCCGCCGGCCTCAACGCCGGCCGCTGGGACTACCTTTTCAGCTGCATCAAGAAGTTCCGCTCCCGCGCCGATCTCGCGTTGCCCGACCGCGGCCAGCTGACGATGACCACGCCGTTCATGCGGGCCTACACGGAGCTGCTCGTCAAGACGTGCCACGGCCGCGGCGCCCACGCGATCGGCGGCATGGCGGCGTTCATCCCGTCGCGGCGCGATCCGGCGGTGAACGAAGTCGCGATGGCCCGCGTCGGCGACGACAAGCGCCGCGAGTCCGGGGACGGGTTCGACGGCACGTGGCTCGCGCACCCGGACCTGGTGCCACTTGCGACGGAGATCTTCGACGGAGTTCTGGGCGAACGGCCCAACCAGAAGGAACGTCTCCGCGCCGAGGTGTCGGTGACGGCGGCCGACCTGCTGAATCTCCACGTGGAGGGCGGCAGGGTGACCGAGGCCGGCGTGCGGCTCAACATCTCGGTTGCGCTCCAGTACCTGGACGCGTGGCTGGGCGGCAACGGGGCAGCGGCGATCAACAACCTGATGGAGGACGCCGCGACCGCCGAGATCAGCCGCAGCCAGCTCTGGCAGTGGCGGATGACGGGCGCTCGCCTGGACGACGGTTCGACGTTCGACGGCGCCCGTTACCGGTCGATCCGCGGCGAGGAGGTCGCCAGGTTAGGCGCGGGGGCATACGGGCACATGGCGGAAGCTGA
>VGPE01000212.1 GCA_016875645.1 Chloroflexota bacterium | reverse complement strand
GGGATCACCGTCTGGGCCGCGATCACGAACTCCGACCCGGGGATCGGAACCGGCGAGCGGCGGCCAGAGGCGTCGGGCTCGCCCAGGCGGTTGCGGATGAACCGCACACCGGCCACGCGGCCGTTCTCCCCGATGATCTCCACCGGGCTGGCGAGGAACTCCATCCGGACGCCCTCGCGCTCGGTCTCGCCAAGCTCCTCCTCGTCCACGACGAGCTCGGACCGCGTCCGGCGGTAGACGATCGCGACGTTGGCGGCGCCGTGGCGGAGGCTCGTGCGCGAGCAGTCCATGGCCGTGTAGCCGCCACCGATGATCACAACATCGCTGCCGACCTCGACCTCCTCGCCGAGGTTGGCCTTCTTCATGAAGTCCACGCCGTACTGGACGCCCTCGAGCTCGGCGCCCGGGACGTCAAGGGCGACCGGGTCCATCGCGCCGGCCGTGATCGCCACCGCGTCGAAATCGCGCTGGAGGGCCTCGAAGCCAAGGTCGCGTCCGATCTGGGTGTTGAACACGAACTTGACGCCGAGGCGCTCGACGAGCCGCACGTCCATCTCGATGGCTTCGCGCGGCAGGCGGAACGCGGGCACGCCGATGAGCATGGTGCCGCCCGCGTACGGCAGGCCGTCGAAGACCGTGACGCCGAAGCCCTTCATGGCCAGCTCGCGGGCGACAGCGATCCCGGCAGGGCCGGCCCCGACCACCGCGACCCGCTCCTCGCGCGGCGTGATCAGGGGCATGGCGTCGGGAATGCCGGACGCCTCGTGCCATTCGACCAGGAACCGCTTCATCGCCCGGATGGCGAGCGGCCGGTCGATGTCGCCTCGCCGGCACGCACGCTCACACGGCGCGGAGCAGACGTAGGAGCACATCGCGGCAACCGGATTCGGCTCGCGGGAGAGAATGTAGCCCTCCTCGAACCGGCCCTCCGCGGCAAGGTTGAGATAGCCACGGCAGTTGGTGCCCACGGGGCACGCTTCCTGGCACTCGATGTTGCACTGGAGCCAGGACGCGTCCACGGGCTGGACGAGGAATTCCTGGTTCGGATCGATCGCCACTGGCGTTCTGCGTCTCCGGTTTTCGGGCAGGCGGTCACGCGGTGAACCTGGTCTGGGCGGCCTGGGCGAATCTACACGTGCCGCCCGTCCCCTGCAAAACGCCCGGGCGCCTCGCGGGGCGCCTCCGGGCAGGTCGGCGGATCACTTCCGGCAGGCCGGCGGAGCACCGGCTATCGGGCTGAAAGGGCCTCTTCGCTCGGCCCTTCGTCTTCGTCCTCATCGATGATCGCCACCCGGAACGCCTCCGCAGCGGCAGTGCCGATCCGCGCGCCGAACTCGGCGGCCGAGGCGCGCAGCCGCGCCTCCAGCCCGGCCGGGTCCCTGATCTGCGAGACGTGGGCGCGGAGTGCGTCCACCCGCCGCTCGAAGGTGGCCGACACGTCCACATACACGTCGGGCGCGTTCGACCAGAAGAGGTACAGGCGACGCACGCGCTGTGGGGCGAGGCCGGCGCGCGCGAGCCATGGGAACGCCATGGGATTTCGCGCGGCCGGGTAGACCGCGTCCACCGCGGCGATGCCCGCAGCCCGGTGGTCCGTGTGGTTGATGCCGCCGCGGCCGTACACGACCACGTCAGGGTCGTGGGTGAGGACCGCGTCGGGCCGGAAGGTCCGGATCTCGCGGACCAGGATCTCGCGCAGCGGCAGGTCGTTGGCCAGCGCGCCGTCGGGCTGGTTCAGGAACGAGACGCCCGCGTAACCGATGATCTCGGCGGCGGCACGCTGCTCCGATTCGCGGATGGCGGCCAGCTCGAACGGGTCGCGCTCGGGATCCTCGCCACCCTGGTCGCCACTGGTGCAGCACACCAGCCAGCCGACCGAGCCTGCGTCGATCCACCCGGCCGCCGTCGCCGCGGGCCCGAAATCGGCATCGTCCGGGTGGGCACAGATGACCATGAACCGGGCGGGGCGCCACGGGTGGGGCGCGTCGACGGGCATCTCGTGCGCGGTCATTCGTCGGGGCAGGTCCGGCCGGTCAGCTGGCGCTTCGCGCGGCCTTCGCTTCGTTGAGCGCCGCGGCGACCTGTTCCGCGTGACCGTCGGCCTTGACCTTCGTCCAGGCTCGGGCGATCCGCCCGTCAGGGTCGATCAGGAAGCTGGAGCGGATGATGCCCATGTATTCGCGGCCGTAGTTCTGCTTGAGGCCCCACGCGCCGTAGGACTCCGCCACCGCGTGGTCCTCATCGGACAGCAGCGTGAACGTCAGGCCGTACTTGCTCTTGAAGCGCCCATGGCTGGCGGCGCCGTCGGGGCTCACCCCCCAGACGTCGGCGCCGGTCGCGGCGAAGTCGTCGTTGAGGTCGCGGAACTGACAGGCCTCGGTTGTGCAGCCCGAGGTGTCGTCCTCCGGGTAGAAGTAGAGGATCGTCCAGCGTCCGCGCTGACCGGCCAGGTCGTGGACGGTGCCGGTCTCGTCCGGCAGGGCGACGGCGGGGGCCGCGTCGCCGACCATCGGCGTGTTCATGCGCCGAGCCTAGCAGGCGCCTCAATGACGAGCAGGCGCCCGCTTCCGACGGTGACCGCCACCTCGCCCGCAGGCGCCGAGCGCACGTTCGAGAGCCCGCGCGACGGCCCGATCCGCAGCGGCTCGGCCCGCAGCGGGTAGACGAGGCCCTCGGTGACGACGCCCTGCACGTCGCCGCCCAGTGGCAGCAGCGAGACGAGATCGCCGACCTCGCCGGGGCCCAGGACGCGCCGCATCGGCCGGCCGCTCATCGCCGAGATCAGGGTGACGCGTGTCGCCCCGTCGAGGAGCTCGACCGGCCGCTCGGCGAGGGCGGGCAGCGCAAGGAGCCAGACATTGGCGAGGGTGTGGTCGAGCCGCCCGCCGAACGCGCCCACCACCGTGATTGCGCCGGCGCCGCGCTCCAGGGCCGCGAGCACCGCGAGTTCGGTGTCGGATTCGTCCTTGTCCGGGCGGGCGATCACGACAGGTACACCCCGGGCGCGCAGCTCCGCGATGCCTTCCGGGCGCAGCGAATCGCCGTCACCGACCACGAGGTCGAGCTTCAGGCCGAGCTGCTCGGCCACTCGCGCGCCGCCGTCGGCGGCGATCACCAGGCCGACACCCGACGCCCAGCCCGGCCAGGCCCGGTCGAGGAAGCCTCTGTCGGGGACGGCACCATCCGCGACGATCAATGCGCGCACCGTCACCGCCCGCCAGCCGGCTCGAAAAGCGCCCGCGCGACCCACTCCGCGACCGATCCCGTGACATCCTCCGCCCCCGCCTCCACCAGCTCGGCCGGTGCGCTGAGATGGGAGGGAATGCCGATGCCGTGCACCCCGATCGCGCGCGCCATCCGCATATCGTCGGGCGCGTCGCCGAGGTACGCCACGGTCGCGGGGTGGCCGTCGAAACCAAGACGCTCGAGGGCGAGTCGCAGCGGCGCCGGATCCGGCTTCTGTTCCGGGAGCTCGTCGCCATAGACGCGCACTGGCAGCAGCTCCGCCACGCCGAGACGCTCGATCTGCGGGCCGACGACGAATCCCGGTCCGGCAGTGACGACGCCGAGCGGGATGCCGAGGCCGCGCAGACGCTCCAGGGCCTCGCTCACGCCGGGGAACAGCTCGGTCGACGCGATCCCATCGTAGGCCGTCTCCCAGATCTGGTTCGCCCGGGAGATCTGGTCCTCGCGGATGCCGAAGCGCTCGTACATCAGCCGCCAATCGGGCGTGTAGTGACGGCGATAGAGCTCCTCGCTGAACGGGAGGCGGAACGCCTGCATGACCGCAGCATTGGCCGTGAACAGCGAACCGTGCGAGTCCGCGAGCGTTCCGTCCCAGTCGAAGAGTGCGGCGTGCAGTGGGCGACCGTCGAACCGGAGGGTCGTGGGCATCGGCCTCGATGCTACCGCCAAGTGCGAGTGGCGGCGCTCCGCGGCCCAGCGGCGTCCTGCTCCGCCATCGCTGCGCCGATCACGCCCACGGCGTCAGTGGGCGCCCAACGCGCTGGGCAAGCCCCTGGCCCAGCCGTCTTCCCGGCCGAGATCACGCCCCGGGCGTGATCTCCGGATCTCACGGGATCCGCCAGCTGCGCGTACCCGTCGCGAATGCCCGGATCAAGCGCTCGTGGCGTGACCGCGTCGGGCAACGGGTGCCCCGCCCACCCAGGCACTCATTCTTAGCCGGCGCCGCTCCAGGAGTTGCCGGACCAGGAGTTGCCGCTCCAGCTGGCGCCGGCCGTTGGGCGGCCCGGCAGCCGTTCGGTCCCTACGGTACCGCGCGCGATTCCGGGGGCTCGGCGCCGGGGCACACGAACGTACCACCCGCCTCGCGACGGAAGTCCTTGCTAAACTGCCGGCCGTGCCCCAGGCCGACCCCGTCCCCGCGGCTGTCCAGCGGGTCGTGAATGCAGCTGCTCGCAAGGGCGTGAGCATCAACGTCCACGTCCTGGCGACGACCACCCACACTGCCGAGGACGCCGCCCGATCGCTGGGCGCGGAACTGGGCCAGATCGTGAAATCCCTCGTCTTCGTGGCGCCGGCGGACGCGGGCGGCCTCGAGCCCATCGTGTGCCTCGTCTCGGGGCCGAATCGGGTCGACGTGGCCCGCCTGGCCGCCGTCACGGGCGAGGCCGAGGTTCGCCGGGCAACCGCCCGCGAGGCAAGCGAGCTCACGGGGTTCACCATCGGCGGCATCCCGCCGATCGGTCACACGCGGCCGGTGCGGGTGGTGATGGACCCTGGCCTCGGACGGTTCCCGGAAGTCTGGGCGGCCGCAGGCGCGGATCGCGCGGTGTTCCCGGTGGCACCGGCGGCACTGCGCTCGCTGGCGAACGCCGTCGTGGCGCCGATCATCGAAGAGGCTGCTTCGGCCACGGCCGCTCCGCGTTCGTCCGGCTAGGCAGGGCCGGGGGCGGGTGGCAGGCGAACCGGGTCAAGCGCTCGTCCAGTACCCGGGCGCCGTCCGTGTTCGGATGCGCTGGGGTGGCAGCGGACAGGCGGCGGCGGTCTTCGCCCTCTCGGAGCTCGGCGGCCAGCTGGCCGACCACGGGGAACTGGTCTCGACATCGCCCGACGATCTGTGCCGAGCTGAAC
>VGPE01000211.1 GCA_016875645.1 Chloroflexota bacterium | reverse complement strand
TCGTGAATTCCGGGGTTCGCCTGGAACGCATCCCGGTCGTGATGACGGGCTGGCCGCAGTGGCGGCTGCAGCACCCCGACACCACCGTCCTGAGCCACGACACCGGTCACATCCGGTTGTACGAGCTCGGCCAGGCATACGGTGACTATTTCGCCTCGCCGGACACGATGTTCCCGGTGTGGCGGCGGAGCGAGCGGCTGCCCTGCAAGGCGTGGGTGTTCGGGCTGCGAATCGGCGATGCAGCGCGGGCCTACCCCGTCAACGATCTGTCGCGCGCGCGGATCGCAAACGACGTGATCGGGGGCAAGTCGGTGGTCCTTGTCGCTGGCCGGGGACCCGTTCCGGTGCGGGGGGTCCATCGCGACGGCGACTTCCTGTATCAGACGGGCGCCGAGATCCGCGCTGGTCGCCCCAGACGGACGGGTCGCGCCGCGGCTCGACGGGCACCTTGCCTACTGGTTCGGCTGGTACTCCTTCTTCCCCCCATACCGACGTCTGGGAGCCGGCGCCGTAGTCGCACTCACCGCTGGCGGAGTGTCGGGCTGCCCTTCTCGGCGTTGAGGGCCACGGCCCGACGGACCAGGCGGGCGATGTGATCGCCGTCCAAGTCGGCCAGGGACCGCAACGCGATGTGGCGCATCCGGTCTCCGTCCCCGACCAGCACCCCGTCGGGATCGTCCAGCTCGACGCCCCGCCAGAACCCCACGTTCACCGTTCGCGCGAACGCTTTGATGTAGGCGAACGGGCCGTTGGATTCGAAGACGGGCTGCGCCCACTTGATCGACGCCGTCGCGTCCGGGGCGGCGCCGCGGATGGTCGCGGCCGCCGCCAGCACAGCCTGGGCGCGCCAGTCGCCGAGCCCGGCCGCGTAGTCCTCGATCGTCCGGGCGGCCATCAAGCGCCCGACAGGTCGATGCGGAGCCCGTCCCTCGCCGACTCGTGCACCGCGTCAACGAACTCCATGTAGCGCACGCCGGTCGCGAAGTCGGTCATGTCAACCGGTTTCTCGCCGCGAATGGCGGCCACGAAGTCCGGTTCGGCCCGCCAGGCATCCGCTTCGCCGGGCCGGATCTCCACCGGTTCGCCGCCCGAGGCCGCACCGACGTCGCGCACGGCGAGCGAGGAGGCCCCGAAGTCGACGTCGAGCACGGCCTCGGTCCCGTGGAACGTGGCGTGAATCCCGCGCCCGCGCATCGTGACCGTGCTCATCTCGATCGACGCGCTGACGCCACCCGGGTAGCCCGCGAGCACCGCCACGTGGTCGGGCACATCGACCGGGACCAGGCGCCCGTCCGCGCCGGGCTTTCGTGGCTGGAAGTTCGCCGTATGCGCCGACACCCACTCCGCGACACCGAGCCAGCGCGCCATGGCCTCCACGAGGATCCCGAGGGCCATCGTGTTGCTGCCGCTGTAGAGGCGCTGCCAGCGCCAGTGTTCGCCCGGGTCGTCGCCGGCACCGCCGTCCCATTCGACGCGCACGGCGAGCAACCGACCGATGCCGCCGGACGCACGCCCGCCTGCGCCCAGCACCCGCACGATCGCCCGATCTGCCCACATGGAGAACGAGGCCGGCACGACCATGGCCACGAGATCGGGGTGGTCCACCGACGCGGCGAGCATCGACCGCGCCTCGTCGGCGTCGCGCGCCATTCGCGCCTCGGTGAGCACGTGCTTGCCGAATTCGAGCGCCGCGACCGCGATCGGGGCGTGCAGGTACGGCCAGGTGCCGATCAGGATGGCGTCGACGTCGGGATCCTCCACGAGCTCGCCCCAGTCGCGGTAGGCGCGCGGAAGGCCGAGGTCACGCGCGACGCGCTCCGAAGATTCCCGGGTCCGGTTGGCGACGCCCACCAGCTCCACGCCTGGGAGTGCCCGGAAGCGGGGGATGTGCTCGTCGCGGACGATCTTGCCTGCGCCCGCGATCCCGATCCGGATCGTCTCGGTCATCAGCGAACCCCCTCGTGTGTCACCGGCGATGGCTCTCCAGCATATCGACGGCCGGGCGCGGGCAGCCGGCAACCCTGCGCGCGTAGCATGCCAACGCGTCGACACGTTCCGAGACGCTCGACGAATTCCGGGCGGACTGGATCGCGGCGGGCCATCCGTTGCCGAAACGCCCGGCAGCGACCCCCTCGCTCGGCCGATGATCGATGCTGCACGTGCGGCGAGCAGGGGAGTGACATGACGGTCGGCATCGGCGTCCTGGGATCGGGGTTCATGGGCCGCACCTGGGCGGAGGTGGCGTTCAACCACGCGCACGGCACACGCCTCGTGGCGGTGGCGGGCGGTCGTCGCGCGCCGACCCTGGCAATGGACTACGGAGTGCCACTGGAGCCGACGTTCGAGGCGCTGCTCGCGCGCCCCGACGTTGACGTGGTCGTGATCACGACTCCGCCGGATGGTCACGGGGACCAGGGCGTCCTTGCCGCCGCGGCCGGCAAGCACATGCTGGTCGAGAAGCCGATGGCCAACACCGTCGCCGACTGCCGGCGGATGGTCGAAGCCGCGGACGCCGCCGACGTCCGCCTCGCCGTCGTCTCGCAGCACCGCTGGCGCAATGCCACCCGCCGCGCCCACGACCTGATCCGCGAGGGTCGCCTGGGCCAGTTCCGGATGCTGCGCACCCAGAGCACCGCCGTCGGCTGGTGGGACCTCGAGGCCCGCCAGGACCAGTGGAAGAAGGATCCCGCCAAGCAGACGGCGTTCGCGTCCGATGCGGCGCATGGGAACGACATCAGCCGCTGGTTCCTGGGCAGTGAAGCGGTCCGGGCCTACTCGCAGTGGGCCTCGTATACGGGCTTCGTACCGGGAGCTCCATGACGCAGTACACGTGGGCGAACGGCGTGCTGTCCAACTACTGGATGAGCTACGAGCTGCCAAGGCCCGGCCTGGGCTCCATGACGATCATGGTCATCGGTTCCGAGGCGATGCTGCGGGTCGATTTCTACGGCCGGGTCGAGGTGAGCCGCCCGGACGCCGACCCGGCCTCACCCGACCGGATCTGGGACGTCGTGTTCCAGCAGGCGCCCTTCGATCCGCTCAACGCCGTCGATCCGCTCCGGCTGCGGGCGTACGCTGCCCAGTTGGAGGACCTGGTCGCCGCGATCGCCGCCCGCCGCGACCCGTTCGTCAGCGGGCGCGAGGGGCTCAACACCACCCAGATGCTCGAGGGGGCCGAGCGCTCGGCCCGTGCCAACCAGGCCGTCGAATTGCCGCTATGAGCGGGCGAGGGACCCATTGATGACCGATTTCGAACGCGCCCGCAGTCGCCTGCAGGGCTGCTACACCACGATCCCCACGATGTTCCGCGACGACGCGGACCTCTCGGTGGACCATGACGCGATCCGCCAGCACGTGCGATTCCTGATCGACGGCGGCTTGACGACCGGCAGCGCCGTCCTGCTCGCGGGCGGCGCCGCGGGCGACTTCTCCACGATGACGTTCGACGAGCGGCTGTCGGTGTGGGAGACCGCGATCGATGAATCCGCGGGCCGGGTGCCGATCGCCGTCGGCGGTCAGACGCTCTCCACCCTGGAGCTGGTGCGCCTGGTGAAGGCCGCAGCCCGCCTCGGCGCCGACTACGTCCAGGTCTCGCCGCCCTTCTACCACGCGCACACCGAGGGCGACTTTCTCGACCACATCACGGCCGCGGCCGATGCCGCGGACATCGGACTGATCGTCTACAACACCTACTGGACCAGCCTCGGACTCTCGAGCGCCCTCGTCGAGAAGCTGGCCGGGATGCCCAACGTGGTCTCGCTCAAGTGGGCCACGCCGGACACGGCCATGATGACCTTCGAGGGCGTGGTGTCCCGATTCGGACAACGCTTCGCGATCATCGACAACCAGATGCGCTATGTGACCAGCCACATCCTGGGCGCGCGCTCCATCGAGCTCCACGTCGCCAACTACTGGCCGCAATGGGCCGCGGCCCTGTGGCACAAGCTGGAGCGCGGCGAGTACGCCGAGGCGCAGCGCGACATGGTCAAGGTCGCAATGCCGTTCATGTCGCTCTGGGTCGAGATGGAGAGCTATACCGGCGGCGACGGCTATCTCGACAAACTCTGCATGGAGTTGGTCGGCCTGCCATCGAGCCGCAACCGGCCGCCGACCCGGGACGTGCGCGGCAAGTTCCGGGAACAGGCGCGTCAGATGTTGCTGAACGCCGGTGTCCCCAACGTCGTCGGCGCAGGCACCCTGGAGACCGCGCATGTCTGAGCCCGTCCGCCGCTACCGCGCCGCGATCATCGGCCTGTCGTGGATCGGGGCGGATCCGCCCCAGCCCGCGTCCGACCCGGTCCTCGGGACGGCGTCGCCGGGCACGCACGCGTCGGCCATGGCGACCATCCCCGAGATCGAGGTGGTGGCAGGCTGTGACATCGTGCCCGAGGCGCAGACCCAGTTCCTCGAGCGCTGGGGGGCCCACTGGCCCGATGCCAGGGTCTACGGCGACTACCGCGAGCTGTTCGCGAACCATCGCGATCTCGACCTCGTCTCGATCGTGACGCCGGACCACCTCCACGGCGTCGTGCTGGAGTCCGCGCTGGCCGCGGGCGCGCGCTCGATCTTCTGCGAGAAGCCGCTCTCCATCTCGCTCGACGAGGCTGACCGGATGGTCGCGGCCGTCCGGGCCGCGGGAGTGCCGATGAGCGTCAATTACGGGCGGCGCTGGATGCCCGAGTACATCGAGGCCCGGCGACTGATCGCCGCCGGAGCCATCGGCGAGCTCGTCTCGGTGCTGCTGGAGAACGGCGGCCCGCGGGCCATGCTCTGGCGCATCCACACCCACGCGATCGACCTGCTCACCTCCTTCGCCGATGCCGAGCCAGCCTGGGTCTGGGCGGAGCTGGAGCCCGGCATGCAGGACTACGGCACCGAGTACAAGGGCGACGGCGGCCGCGACGCGTCGAAGGAGCCGGGCGTCAACGCGTACATCACCTACCAGAACGGGGTTCGTGCCTACATGACGGGCTGGAAGCGCAACCCCCAGGACTACGTGGTGCACCTGATCGGCACCGAGGGCCGGATCGAACTCGATGTCGAGGGCTGGCGGATCGTGAAGGCACCGGTCAGTGCGAGCCGGATGCCGGTCGAG
>VGPE01000210.1 GCA_016875645.1 Chloroflexota bacterium | reverse complement strand
GTACCGGGAGTTGAGGGGAACCGAGACGGACGACTACGGCGACGACCGACCAAGCGGCAAGCGGGACCGGCTGGCCCGCTTCTATCGCGTCCTCCGAGTGCTGGAGAGCCGCGGCGAGTCTGGCGCGACGGTCGAGGAGATCGCGCGCCAGACGAATGTGTCGCGCCGGACCGCGTACCGCGACCTGCGCGCGCTCGAGGGTGAGCTGGGGATCCCGGTCTGGAGCGACGGCGGCCGCTGGGGCGTCGAAGGCTCCGCGTTTCTGCCACCGCTCAAGTTCACCCGGGCGGAGGCCATGGCGGTGATCCTCGCCGCGCGCCTCGTCGTGCGCTACGCCGACGAGTACGACGTCGACCTGGCGGGGGCGTTCGGCAAGTTGGCCGGCGCGCTGCCGCCGGTGCTGTCGGAGCACGTGAACCGCTCGATCGAGGCGATGGCCCGGCGTCCGACGGACGCGGAGTACAGCCACCACCTGCGACTGCTCACCCAGGCCTGGGCCGAGCGACGGACCGTACGGTTCACGTATGACGCGTCGATCCACGACCGGGCCCGCCGCTCCCGCGAAGCCGTCGTCCGGCCGTGGTACCTGGAGCCGTCACTGGCCACCCACGCGCTGTACCTGATCGGGTGGGACGAGACCCGCGCGGCGGTCCGCACCTTCAAGGTGGACCGGATCCGCGACCTCTCCATCACGCCGCACCACTTCGACCCCCCGGAGGGCACGATCGACCAGGCGATGCGCAGTGCCTGGGACATCATCGCCGACCAGCCCGAGACCGACGTCGTGCTGCGCTTCGACCCGGCGGTTGCCGCCCGCGTGCGCGAGACCACGTGGCACCCGAGCGAACAGTCCGAGGTCTCCGCGGACGGCTCGCTCATCTGGCGAGCCCACGTCGCCGGGACCATCGAGATCCGCGTCTGGATCCTCTCCTGGGGCCACCAGGTGGAGGTGCTCCAGCCGGCCGAGCTGCGCGATGAGGTGGCCGCGATTCACCGGGTGGGCGCAGCTCGCTACGAGGCAGGTGGCGCCGAGGCAGCGGCGGCGGCCGCGCGCGGCGCCTCGATCCGCTGACGCGAGGTGATGACGCGGTGACCGAGAGCCAGGCCACGCCGAGCGGTTTCCGCGCTGTCAACCTGATCAGCGATCCCATCCATGGCTACGTGGAGCTGACCAAGCGGGTCACCGACGCCGAGGCACGCGCCGCTGGCCTGCCAGACGAGGCAGCCGCCGAGGAGGACATCCTCGACACGGCATGGGTGCAGCGACTGCGACGCGTGAGCCAGCTCCAGAGCGCGCGCTGGGTCTTCCCGACGGCCGAGCACAGCCGCTTCACGCACGGCCTGGGGGTCATGCACGAAGCCGGGCTCTGGGCCCGCCACCTGTACCCCACGCTGCGAACGGCGCTCCTGGGACACGGCATCCCCGGCTCGCAGGTTCCCTCCGAGGGGCTGGTCGTCGAGACCCTTCGGGTGGCCGGTCTCCTCCACGACGTGGGGCACGGGCCGTTCGCGCACTTCTTCGATGAGCACGTGCTTGCGGCGTTCCCCGCCCCGGCCGATACGCGACGCCCAGCCGGCAAGCGCCTCACCCACGAGGACCTGTCGCAACTGATCATCGAGCGCGAGCTCGGTGGGCTGATCCGCGCACTGCGAAGGGCGCCCGGGCTCGCTCCCGAGCGCGATGGGTTCGGCCCGGGCGAGGCGATCGACCCGCGCTGGGTGTCGACCCTGGTTTCAAAGCCCGCGATCGTCGACGCCTCGATGCCGCTCTGGTTGCGCTGGCTCCAGCCCCTGCTCTCGGGCGTCTTCACGGTCGACAACCTCGACTACGTCAGGCGGGACGCGTACCTGACGGGCGTGGCCGTGGGGCCGGTGGATGTCGAGCGCCTGCGGCGATACAGCTTCATCAGCGGCGCCGGCCTGAGCCTCTACGAACCTGGCCTCGGGGCCCTCGAGATGTTCCTGACCGCACGGCTGTTCATGTACCGCCAGGTCTATTTCCACCGCACGGTCCGGGCAATCGACCTTGACCTCGCGGAGGTCTTCGCCGACAGCGTGCGGGCGATCGCGGGCGACGCGTCCCCGAGCGATGCACTCTCGGCCTATGCCGACCTCGACGAGTACGCGCTACTCCACCAGGCGGCCCGCTGGGCCCGCGGTGAGTCCCTGTCCGCGAACCCTCGCCCCGGCGACGGCACGGTCCGGCCGCTGGTCGGCGATGGATGGCGCGCGATCCTTCTGCGCCGGCCACGCTGGCGCACCGAGGCCGAGATCCGCGTGGATGCCGACAGCGCGGCGGCGCCGCCCGACGTCATCGAGCGCCTCGGCGAACCGGTGGACGGGGTGCTGGCCGTGGACCTGGCGGTGGTCGACGCGCGACCGACCGGGCCGCGCGCCACCCTCGCGATCCTGGGCCGCGACGGGGAGGCGATTCCGTTTGAGGCCGCCCTCGGCCGCCTGCCGCCGTTCGCGATCGTGGGACGCCGGTTCCGGCGCCAGTAACCGCCCCGCGCCAACGCTCGCCGGTCAGCGAGTGGCAGCCAGCCCGATTCCCAGGGTCACCAGCACCGCGCCCAACCCCTGGATCGGGCTCAGGAACTCCCCGAGCAGGATCGGCGCCGCGATCGCGGCCGTCACCGGGTTGAGCAGCAGGAATGCGGCCGAGCGCCGGGCGGGGATCCGCCGCGCCGACATGGCGAGCAGGATCTGCGAGAGACAGCCCGGGCCGATCGCCAGCCAGACCACCGCCAGGAGTGGAGCCAGCCCGGGCGACGCCGGCATGAGCGCCGCGGGCTCTGCCAGCAGCTCGATGGGTAGCAGGACGGCGGCCGTGAGCACGCCCACGGCGGTCGCCGAGAGCTCGGGGGTGAGCAGCGGGTCTGGCTGCGGGCCGCCGCCCCAGCGGCGGAGCAGCACGAGGTAGCAGGCGACGGCAACGGCGCCGACCGCCCCGACCGCGATGCCGCCCACCGGGGCCCGCGCCAGGTCCAGCTCCGTGAGCAGGATCGCGCCCGCGAGTGCGAGCACGAAGCCCGCTGCCGCGCCCCGGGAGAGCGGCTCGCGCAGGACGACCGGTGCGAGGGTGGCTGCGATGACCGGGTAGGCGCCGGCCACGAAGGCCGCAATGGTCGCCCCCGCGTCCGCGATCGCGTAGTTCATCGCGAGGGCGAAGATCGGTCCGCCCAGCAAACCCAGGATCGCAATCCGTCCGATGCTCCGGCGGCCGGCGCCCCGGAGGTCAGCGCGGCCACGTGCCAATTGCACCCCGACGATCGCGGCCATCAGCAGCGCGGCCATCGCACCCCGCCAGAACGCAGCCGCCACCGGCGTGTACGAGCGCAACGCGATCCCCGTCGCAACCCACGCAGTCCCGAAGATCACGGCCGCGCCCGCGGCGGCCAGCTCCCCTTCCCGTCGCGCCATGCGCCGTATCATCGGCTCTCGCCGTCCGGGGAACCTCCCGTCCACGTCAGGGTCGGGCGTCGCCGCACCGTCCGAGAGCCGGCATCTGCTGCCCGGGGAGCTCGCCATGCAGGATCGCGCGCGCATCGTGATTGTCGGCGCCGGCATCGTCGGCTGCAGCACCGCGTACCACCTGGCCGAGCTCGGCGTGACCGATGTCGTCGTGCTGGACCAGGGCCCGATGTTCGAGACGGGCGGCTCCACGTCGCATGCCCCCGGGATCGTGTTCCAGGTCAACCCGTCGCGGACGGTCAGCAAGCTTGCGCAGGACACCGTCGCGATCTTCGCGGGGCTGCACGACGAACGGGGCCCGGTCTGGCAGAGCACCGACAGCCTCGAGATCGCGACCACACACGCCCGGTACGAGGAGCTCAAGCGGCGAGAGGCCTACGGCCTTGCCTGGGACCTTCGGGCGCGACTCCTGGACACGGCCGAGACCGTCGCGAAGGTCCCACTCCTCAACGGCGATCGGATCCTGGGCGCCCTGTTCGTGGAGGGGGACGGGGTGGTCCGGCCCTGGGCCGCGGCCGGCGCATTGGCGAAACTGGCGACCGCGCGCGGCGTGCGCTTCCACGGCAACACCCCGGTCACGGGATTCCGGGTCGAGGGCGGTCGGGTCCGCGCCGTCGAGACGGCGGCCGGGACCATCCTGGCGGACAGCGTGGTCATCGCGGCCGGCATCTGGGGCCCGGTGGTCGGCAGGCTGGCCGGCATCACGGTCCCGCTCATGCCGTTCCGCCACCTCTACGTCGAAACCGATCCGCTTCCGGAGCGGGCCGGCATCCCCGCGGGGACCGTGAACGAGCCGGTCACGCGCCACCAGGACGCCTCGATGTACTGGAAGGCGTGGGGCGAGGGATACGGCATCGGGTCCTACCGGCACGACCCGCTGCCGATCGAGGCGTCCGGGCTGCCGTGGGAGGACGGCCATTCCGTCGCCCACATGCCCGACTTCCCGGACGAGCACTTCGCGTTCGCAGTGGCCGAAACCCGCTCGTTGCTGGCAGCTGCCGGCCGCCAACCGATCTCGCGCCGCCTCAACGGCGTCTTCTCGTTCACCCCGGACGCGAACTCGCTGATGGGCGAGTCGCCGACGGTGAAGGGCCTGTGGCTTGCGGAGGCCATCTGGATCACCCACGGCGGCGGCGCCGGCAAGCTGATGGCCGAGTGGATCGTGGAGGGCGTCCCGACCTACGACGTCCGCGAGGTCGACATCCGGCGCTTCCATCACCACGCCTACGGGCGCCCGTACATCCGGCGGCGCGGGATCCAGCAGTACCGCGAGGTCTACGACATCATCCATCCCAACGACCAGTTCAGCGAGCCGCGGAACCTGCGCCTGAGCCCCATGCACGGCCGGCAGAAGGACCTCGGCGCGGTCTTCTTCGAGGGAGCTGGCTGGGAACGGCCGCGCTGGTACGAGTCGAACGCCCACCTGCTCGTCGGCCCCGACGTGCCGCTTCGTGGGCGTTGGGAGGCGCGCAACTGGTCGCCGATTGCAGGCGCCGAGCACCTTGCGATCCGCGAGGCGGCGGGGATGATGGACCTGACACCGTTCGTGAAGCTGCGGATCAGCGGCCGCGGCGCGCTCGGGTATGTGCAGCGGCTCGCGACGGCCGACCTCGACCGCGCGCCCGGCAGAGTCACCTA
>VGPE01000209.1 GCA_016875645.1 Chloroflexota bacterium | reverse complement strand
TGCCTCGAGCAGCTTCGCGACCCGGAGGGCACCGATGCGAAGCTGCTCGAGGCATTGGAGCAGATCAATCGGGGCATCGCCGACTGGGTCGTGGGGCAATCGACGCTGCTCCAGCCGCCCTACTACGACGCGGTCAGGCGCATGGCGGACTTCGGCGCGTTCGAGGCCGACCGCCTCCACGGTCCCGCGATCCGCGCGGCACAGCAGCGGGAGGTCGAATCGCAGGTCGCCGCTCGCTGGGACTCCAGGGCATCCGAGTACATCACGGTCCTCACCGTGCTGGCGGTCGGGTTGTTCTTCCTCGGCCTCGCGTCCACCGTGGGCCGGCGAGCACGCGGCGTCCTTGCGGTGGCCGGCGCGTCGTTCGGCCTCGTCTCGCTCGCCTGGACGATCGCGATCACGCTCGGGCCCATCCACCGCGTGCCAGCGCTCGCGATCGAGCGCCTCGTTGAATCCGAGGCCCACCAGTTCCGTGCCGGGGGCGACTCGCCCGGCTCGCCGGTCTCGGAGGCTTCGCGCGCGCAGATCGAGGCCGGCATCGCGAAGGCGACCCAGGCGATCGAGCTTGACCCCACCTACCTTGCGGCGTACCACACGCGCGCGAACGCGCGGCTCTTCTTCGCCGACACGCTGATCTTCTCGCCCGAGGGCCAGAGCCGGGCCACCGACGACCTGCTCCGGGACGCGGTCGCGGACTACCGGACCTACCTCGCGGGGCAACCGGAGGACTACAGCGGCTGGTGGAACCTGGGCTGGTCAGCCTATCTCCAGGGCGACATCCCGGGCTCGCTCGAGGCCACGAACCGGGCGATCGAGCTCGCCCCGACCCAGTTCACGCTCTACCTCAACCGGACCCTCGCCCTGCTCGCCGGGCGTGACCGGGCAGCCGCACTGGCCGATGTCCGCACGGCGATCGACCTCGCCGCCCGCGACTCCAGCGATTCGGCCTCCTGGTACCTGGGTCAATCCGACTTCAACATCGGCCTGCTCGCGAACCTGCACCCGGATCACGGCGACACCCTGCTTGCGATCCAGCGCGAGCTGCGCGAAGCACGCGTTGCCCTGCGTGTCATCGGATCGCCGACTCCGCCCGCCGACGCCCCGGACGTCGGCGCGATCATCGTGAAGCCCATCGAGATCGGCCGCTACGCGGGCGGGACGATCAGCGAGCTCGCGCCGCTTTCCGCTGGCGACACCATCGAGGCACCCGAGGCCATCGGGTTCCGCGTCACCGTTGACGGCACGACCGGTCTCGCCGGACGCACCCTTTCCGCGCGGCTCTGGCTCGACGGAACGGCCCGAAACGACTACCGCGTGGACGTCCCACTGGGCGCGTCGCCCGGTGCCGAGGTGACCCTGGACCTGGTGAACCCGTACGGCCGGGCCGGATTCGACCTCGACGACGGCGCATACGAACTGGGCATCTTCGTCGATGGCGCCACACGTGCAGGTCTAAAGTGGACGGTCGCGCCCCGGCCGGCTGAGCCCCTCTACATCTTGACGGGCACGCCCCTGCAGGAGCGGCTCACCGCCGACGGGTTCTTCTGCGACCCCCCGGCGACACTCGAGGAAGGCGGACTCATGGGCATCTGCTCGGTGAGCCTGGACGGCGCGCAGTTCCTCGTCAACGTCACCTACGACGCCGCTGACCGGATCACGTCCGTGATCCTCGGTGTCATCGCCGAGGACGCCGCCATCGACATCGGGGCCCAGGCCCGCCTCTTCTTCGGCTACGCGGTCCGGCTCATCTACCCGCCCGACCTCGCCGAGCGCGCCGAAGCGTGGCTGGACGTGCAGGGCACCGCGGTCAACGACGTGGAACTGGGCGGGACCACGATCCGCGTCTACGGCGCGACCGACACGACGCGCAACCTTGATATCTGGTCGCCCTGGCCCGATCAGGCGGGCGGCTGAGGCCACTCGATCGGCGGCAGCGGTGCCCGCCCGGTGATCAGCCGCGATCCGCGGCCGTGGGTCGCGTGGCTCCCCGCCAGCGGACGATCATGGCGTCCGGACCGCCGTTACCGATCACGCTCCGCGGCCCCGGTGAGCGCGGCCTGCGCCGCTGCCAGGCGGGCCACGGGGACACGATAGGGCGAGCACGAGACGTAGTCGAGCCCGAGGCCATGGCAGAACGCGATGGACGCCGGATCGCCGCCATGCTCGCCGCAGATGCCGATCTTGAGATCGGGCCGGGCGGCGCGACCGGCGGTGACCGCGATCCGCATCAACTGGCCGACCCCGTCGATGTCGAGGGTCTGGAACGGGTTGGCGGACAGGATCCCCCGCTCCACGTAGTCGAGCAGGAACCCGCCCTCGGCGTCGTCGCGGCTGTAGCCGAATGTCATCTGGGTCAGGTCGTTGGTGCCGAAGCTGAAGAACTCCGCGTTCTTCGCGATCTCGCCGGCCGTGAGCGCACCCCGGGGCACCTCGATCATCGTTCCGAAGGTGTAGTCGACCTCCACCCCGGCCGCGGCCTCGACCCGTTTGGCCTCCGCCTCGAGCAGTCCACGCGTTGCCTTGAGCTCGTTCACATGCCCGATTAGGGGAATCATGATCTCGGCATGCGGGTCGTGACCGTCGCGCTTCTCGGCGATCGCGGCATTCAGGATCGCCCGGGTCTGCATCGTCACGAAGTCCGGGATCATCAGCCCGAGGCGGCAGCCGCGCAGTCCCAGCATCGGGTTCTGCTCGCGCAGCGTCTCGACCGCGGCCAGGAGTCTCGTCGCCTCCGCCAGCTCGGGGTCGTCGGCCGGCCGCCCGAGCGTCTCGAGGCGGGTCACCTGCTCAATCAGGGCCTCCCGGTCGGGCAGGAACTCATGGAGGGGCGGGTCGATGAGCCTGATCACCACCGGCAGGCCGGTCATCGCCGCGAAGATCCCGCGGAAGTCCCGCTCCTGGAGGCGTTCGAGCTTGCCCATCGCATCGTCGAACCGCTCGATCGCGGCGGCCTGATCGGCCGTGACCTCTTCACCGGCGGCCCGGCGGGCCTTCGCACGTGTCGCCTCGAACGCGACCAGGATCGCGTCACGCACGATGTCGAGCCGCTCGCCTTCCCGGAACATGTGCTCCGTGCGGCAGAGGCCGATGCCCTGGGCGCCGTAGCGGCGCGCCAGGATCGCCTCCTCGGGCTTGTCGGCGTTGGACCAGATCTGCAGGCGGCGGACCTGGTCGGCCCAGTCGAGGATCCGCCGCAATCCGGCCTGCTCCTCGAACCTGACCTCCACCGTCGGGATGGCGCCCAGGAACACATCGCCGGTGGAGCCATCGAGGCTGATCCAGTCGCCCTCGGCCAGATCATGGCTGCCCAGGCGGGCGCGGCGTTTCCGCGCATCGATCGTCAGGTCGCCGACGCCCGCCACGCACGGCTTGCCGATCTGGCGGGCGACGACCGCTGCATGGCTGGTTGCACCGCCGCGCGCTGTCAGCACACCTTCGCTCGCCGCCATGCCGTGGAAGTCGTCGGGAGAGGTCTCGATGCGAACGAGGACGACCTTCTCGCCCCGCCCGGCCGCCTCGGCGGCCCGGTCGGCGTCGAAGATGGCCTGCCCCACGGCGGCGCCCGGTGAGGCGTTGAGCCCGCTCGCCAGCAGGGTCGCCGCCGCCCGGGCCTTCGCGTCGAACTGGTTGCGCATCAGCTGGTCCACCTGGCCGGGCTCGATCCGCCCGAGGGCCTCGGCCCGGGTGAGGATGCGTTCCTCGACCATGTCGGCTGCGATCCGCACGGCGGCGGCCGCGGTCCGCTTGGCACTCCGGGTCTGGAGCATGAACAGGCGGCCCTTCTCGATCGTGAACTCCAGGTCCTGGACGTCGCGGTAGTGGCGCTCCAGGCGCTCCGCGATGCGCTGGAACTCGTCATAGACCGCAGGCATCTCGTTGCGCATCTCGCTGATCGCGCGCGGCGTGCGGATCCCGGCGACCACGTCCTCGCCCTGCGCGTTGGTGAGGAACTCCCCATAGAGCCTGCGTTCGCCGGTGTTGGGGTCGCGGGTGAACGCGACGCCGGTGCCCGAGTCCTCGCCCATGTTGCCGAACACCATCGTCATCACGTTGACCGCGGTGCCGAGGTCGTCAGGGATGCTGTTGAAGGCGCGGTAGTCCCGCGCCCGGCGCCCGAACCACGACGCGAACACGGCTCGGATCGCGAGGTCCAGCTGCTCATGGGGATCGTTCGGGAAGTCGCGCCCAGCGTGCACGTGGACGATGGCGCGGAACTCGCGGGAGAGGTCGCGCAGGTCGTCCGCGGTCAGCTCCGTGTCGGTCGTCACGCGGCGCCGGGTCTTGGCGGCCGCGATCGCCTCCTCGAACAGCTCGCCCTCGACGCCGAGCACGATGCGCCCGAACATCTGGATGAACCGGCGGTAGGCGTCCCAGCCGAAGCGCTCGTTGCCGGTCAGTGCGACGAGGCCGCCGAGGGTCTCCTCGTTGAGGCCCAGGTTCAGCACGGTATCCATCATGCCGGGCATGGAGAACTTCGCCCCGGAACGGACGCTCACCAGGAGCGGGTTGCGCGGCTCGCCGAATCCCTTGCCGGTCTCGCGCTCGACGTCGCGGACGGCCGTCAGCACGTCATCAAAGAGGCCGTCCGGCAGGCGCTCTCCGGCCGCGAAGTACGCGTTACACGCCTCGGTGGTGATCGTGAAGCCCGGCGGCACTGGCAGGCCCGCATTGGTCATCTCGGCGAGGCCGGCGCCCTTGCCCCCGAGCAGATCCCGCATCGACGCATCGCCCTCAGCTCGCCCGCTGCCGAACGCATAGATATAGCGCCGGGCAGCACGGTGCGGGCGGTCGATCGTCGTGGAGGACGGGGGCATTACGGCGCTCCTTCGGCGGGCAGGTGTCGGCCGGACGGCAGGGAACGCGATGCCGACGCGTGCTCGGTGCAGCTCAGCGAGTGCGCGGTCCGGATTCTACTCAGCCGGGGCGGCGCACGGGCTCGCCTGCCCCGGGCCGCACGGTCGCTCCGGGGTGGCAGTTCGGTACCATCGCGACAACATCCCCCCGCTGGAGACAGCTCGCCCATGACTGACCTCGGCCTCGTCGATCACCGCGAGATCGCCCCCGACGCGCCGCAGTACAACGCGTCGATCGTCCGCCGAATCGACCTGCACGAGA
>VGPE01000208.1 GCA_016875645.1 Chloroflexota bacterium | reverse complement strand
AGGATCCGCCCTGCCTCGGCGGCGGTCAGTGCGCCGGCCAAGACGTGGTTGAGGACGTAGATGCGCTGCTGTGCCCGGGTGTCCAAGCTGATCGTCTCCCTCGTCTCCATGGCATCGAGGGTGACAAAGTCACTGGCCGCTTATGGGGTGACACTTTCACTGGCCGTCCACACCGCGGGGCCCTGGCGATGATGGGCCCGACCAGGCTCAAGGCGTGACGGGCGTCGAGTTGGGCGGTGGGGGAAACCCGAGCTCGGCCGCGTAGGCGAAGATCGCCGGCAGGCCGCCCGTGTGCCAGAACACGACGGTCTCGTCGGGTCCGATGAGGCCGCGTCGGACGTGGTCGATCAGGGCGGCGGCGGCCTTGGCCGTGTACACGGGATCGAGCAGCAGCGCTTCCGTCGCCCCGAACAGGCGGATCGCCTCCTGGCCGCCGGGTGTCACCGCCCCGTACGCCTCGCCGACGTAGTCCATCGTCAGCTCGACGTCGGCGGGGTCGAGGCGGGTCGGGATCCCGATCCATTCGGCGACTTCGTTCGCAGCACGCGCGGTCTCCTCCGCGACGGTCCGGCCCGGCCAGATGGACGCCTCGTTGGGGCTCACCGCGAGGAACCGCACCGGTGAACCCAGCGCGGTCAGGCCAAGCCGGATGCCCGCGTGCGTTGCCTCCAGCGTGGCCGCGTAGATCCGGTCGATCGTGATCCCGGCCTCCCGGGCCTGGGCCGCCAGTTCCAGCACGGCGTCCACGTACGCCAGGCTCTGGAGCCACTTGCTCTCTTCGCTCGCGAGTAGCGCCCGGAAGACGCGCCGCCCGTTGCGCTCCAGGCGCCCGGCCAGCGCGTTGAGCGCCGCGGTCTGGGCAGCCCGGTCGTCTTCGATCAACTGCACCTTCGCCCCGACGATCAGGTCCAGCAGCAGAGCCCCCTGGATCTCCCGATCGCGTTCGCCGCGGACCCGGCGCAGGATGAGATGGCACTCGAGGCCCACCTTCGCGCACGCCGCGGCAAGCTGGCGCGCGTAGTTCGAGTTGACCGCCGCGCCGCCGACAACGACGTCGGCGCCCTGTTCCAGCGCCGAGGCGATCACGAACTCGAACATCCGCGTCTTGTTGCCACCGAGTGCAAGGCCGGTCTGGTCGTCGCGCTTCACGAAGATCCGCGGCGCCCGTCCGCCGGGTGTCTCGCGCGCCAGGGCGGCTCGCAGCCGGGGCAGCTCCTCGAGGGGCGTCGGCAGCTGGGCGAGCGGGACGCGCGGGATGGCTTCGATCGCCGCCCGCAGCTCGGCCTCGGTCAGCGCACGATGATCGGCAGCAGCGGAGTCCGGCACGGGTACCTCGGGAGACGGCAGAATCCGGGTTCGGGGGTGCCACCGTACCGCATGGAGGAGGGATGTCGGAGTTGCTCGCCGCCGCGCTCGCGCCGAACCCGCGCCTGCCCGCGAGCTCGCCGTTCGAAGTCGTCGACGCGCGCGTGCTCTTCCGGCCCCGTCCCCTTCGCCGCCACATGGTCCCGAGCCTGCTCGCCATGCCCGGCGGCAGACTTCTGCTGGCCTTCACGGAGGGCAGCACCCCCGAGAACGCCAACGACGGGGCGATCATGCTCTCGGACTCGGGAGACGGCGGCCGGACGTGGAGCCCTCCACGACCGGTCGTTGCGACGCCCGGCTGGTTCAGCCTCGTCTTCGGTGGCCTGGTGCGACTGTTCGACGGGCGCCTTCGCCTCGGCTACGGCCAGATCCAGGTGGACCGCTCGCTGCCGGGCAGGGAGCCGATGACCGGCTGGTTCGGCAGCGCGACGTTCTCGGCGGACGGCGGTGAGACCTGGTCCGCCCCGGAGCCGGAGATCCGCCTCTTCCCCACCTGGACCGAGTTCTTCGGCGGTTCGAGCCCGCATCCGCTCGCGGATGGCCGGCTCCTGTGGACGGTGAGCGGCACCCTGGAGCGCGACCGCGAGTGGCAGGCAGGCGTGACGTTCAGCGGCCCGGACGCGCGGGCCTTCGAGCCGGTGACGCTGGTCGCTGCGGCGCCGGACCGCGATTACAGCGACGTCGACACCGTCCGCCTCGCCGACGGGCGCTTCCTCGCCGTGGTCCGGGAGCACCTCACGCTCCAGAGCGTCCAGGCCTGGTCCGCCGACGAGGGCCGGACGTGGAGCCCGCATCGCCCGACCCCGTTCCAGGGCTCCAATGTGCGCCTGTGGACGCTGCGCTCCGGCGCTGTGATGTGCGCCTATCGAGACGAGGTGCCCGGGCGCTACGGCGTGAGCCTGTCGGTGACGGACGACGGAGGCGAATCGTGGCGGTTCGCCGGCCAGCTCTACGCCGCCGGGCCGGAGGCGTCGCACGTTCCGGGCAGCGTCTGCGGCTACCCCACGTTCGCGCCACTTGGCGATGACCTGATCGCGGCGGCGCTGCACTCCTACCCGACACCAACCGGCAGCGATCTCCACTACCTCGTGCTCCGCGAGCGCAGCTGAGGACCCGCGCCCATGAAGGTCACCGACATCCGCTCGCGGATCATCGCCGTCGACGCCTCGCCGTCGCTGCCGCCCGGCGGCCGTGCGCCCGGCCAGCCAGAGGCGTGGGAGTACCTCCTGACCACCGTCTCAACCGACGAGGGCATCCAGGGCCACTCCATGCTCTGGGGGCTCAACCGCGAGGGACGGGGGCTGGGCTACCTCGCGCGCGATGTGTTCCGAGAGCGGGTCATCGGCAAGGATCCGGTGGCCGTCGAGGCGCGCTGGCAGGAGCTGATGTCCTTCACGCGCGGGACCTATCCGCTCAGCGACTCGATCGTCGCCTTGCTCGACATCGCGTTCTGGGACATCGCCGGGAAGGCGGCGGGGCTGCCCATCGGCCGTCTCCTCGGCCTCTATCGCGAGTCGATCCCGACCTACATCTCGCCGTCCGGCTACCCGTCGCTGACAGTCCAGGGCACCGTGGACGAGGTGCTCGCCGTTCGCGCCGCCGGCTACCACGGCTACAAGATCTGGGCGGTGCTCGGGCCGGAGCTGGATCTGCCACGCATCCGGGCCGCGCGCGAGGCGGTCGGTCCGGGCTATCCGCTCATGGCCGACGCGGGCGGACACTACAACGTCGCCCAGGCTGTGCAGGTCGGCCGAGTGCTCGACGACCTCGAGTACCGCTGGTTCGAGGAGCCTGTCAGCGACTATCACCTCGGCGTGCTGCGACGTCTCGCGGCGGAGCTCCGGACACCCATCCTGGCCGCCGAGAAGACGACGCCGATGGGCTACACGGCCGAGTACGTCTCGAGGTGCACGGCACGCTCACGCCACTGATGGACGTCGCGAACCTTCACGTCTCGTGCTCCCTGCGCAACACGACCTACGCTGAGGTCTTCTGGGAGCCGTTCTATCGCTTCGGCCTCGTCGGCGACCCGCTGGTGCCGGGGCCGGACGGCCCGCTGCCGCTGCCGACGGCGCCCGGCCTGGGCGTCACCCTGGACTGGGACTGGCTCGACGACCACACCATCGAGGAGATCCCGGCGCGGTAGACGACGCAGGCCGAGGGCCGCGGGTGAGGGTCGGCACGGCCTCACCGCCTGGCTGGGCGCTGCGAATCAGATCAGGGCACCCGAGATCGGGACGTAGCGCTCCAGATCCGCGAGTGGGCCGCTCCAGCACAGCAGCATCGGGAACGGATCGAAGCGGAAGCCGGCGCGCAGCAGCATCGTCGTCAGGGGCCCGGCGGCACCCGGAACCCAGGCGGCAAAGGCGCCCGGCGCCTCGAACAGGGACAGCAGATGCGCGCCGATCGGTGCCAGCAGTGACGCGTCGAGGGCCGCCATCGGCCCGAAGCGGCCTGATGGTGACGCGTAGCCATAGCCGACGGGTTGACCGTCGCGCCAGTAGATCGCAAGCAGGCGTCGCTCGGCGAGCAGGAACGCGTGGTCCGGCCGACGCTCGTGGCCGACGACCACACGATCGAGAGCGTGCACCGCGTCGGGCGCCTCGGTCGCGGCCGCGAGGAGTTCGACGTCCACGTCGGCCGGCAGGCGCTCCAGGGCGTCGTGCCGTTCGGGTCGCCCGACCAGCCGCCAGACCGGCATGCGGGGGACGATGCCGTACGTCGCGTAGAGCCCGTTTGAGATCGGCTGGGCCGAGTCGGTGGCCGTGCCCAATGCGATCCCCTGGCGCTCACCAGGGGGCGGCAGCACTCGCTCCAGGAGCCGACGTCCGACGCCCTCCCGCTGCAGCGCGGGGTCCACGAAGAGCATGGACAGGAACCATGTGGCGCCGCGGCGGTTGGCGGAGACGAAGGCCACGGGTTCGTCGGAGCCGGGTCGGGTGGCGACGCGGAAGAGGTCGGGATCGGTGGTGAGCAGATGGCCGAGCAGGCGCTCCAACGGCGCCAACTCGCCCGGGAACCACGGCTGGTTGAGCCGGCGGACGTAGTCTCCGATCGCGACGTCCCAGAGGCGGGTGCACGCGGCCAGGTCGTCGGGGCGGGCGGGGCGTTCCGGGAGGTCGAGCCCGGGCGAACTCACGCCGCGCCCGCGTCGCCGGAGATCGGGGCGCCCGTTGCCTCGCGCTCGAGCTCGGCCTGCATGAACGTGTCGAGATCGCCGTCGAGGACCGCGCCCGTGTTGGAGGTCTCGTGGCCGGTTCGCAGATCCTTAACCATCTGGTAGGGGTGCAGGACGTAGCTGCGGATCTGGTTGCCCCACCCGGCGACGACATGCTCGCCCTTGAGACGCTGCCGCTCCGCTTCCTGCTCCTCCAGGCGCCGCTCCAGCAGCCGGCCCTTGAGGACCTTGATCGCAGTCTCACGGTTCTGCGTCTGCGAGCGTTCGTTCTGGCTCTGGGCGACGATCCCGGTCGGGAGGTGCGTGAGGCGGACGGCCGAGTCCGTCTTGTTGACGTGCTGGCCGCCCGCGCCCTGCGAGCGGAAGGTGTCCACGCGGATCTCGTCCCAGTTGAGCTCGATCTCGCTATCGTCCGCCTCGACTTCGGGCAGCACCTCGACCAGGGCGAACGTGGTCTGGCGCCGGTTCTGGGAATCGAACGGGCTGATGCGAACCAGCCGGTGGACGCCCCGCTCGGCACGCAGCCAGCCGTATGCGTTGCGACCACCGATCGCGACCGTGACGCTCTTGAGGCCGGCCTGC
>VGPE01000207.1 GCA_016875645.1 Chloroflexota bacterium | reverse complement strand
CGGATCACGGCGGCGTGCTCGGCGTCCGGCGCGGCCGCTTCGGGCCGTTCATCAGTTGCTCGCGCTACCCGGACTGCCGGTATATCCACAGGACGGGGCCGCCGCCGCCCGCCCAGTTGCCGTTCCAGGCCATCTGCCCCACGTGCGGGGAAGGCCACCTGGCCACGCGGCGCGCACGGCGTACCGGGTCGCTGTTCTGGGGCTGCTCCCGCTACCCGAACTGCCGCTTCACCACTTCGTCCGAGCCAGTCGGGGCGCTGCACGATGCGGACGGTGGGCCGGTTGGCCGGCGGAACGAGGGTGGGATCTGCCTCCGCTGCGGGGCTGCGGTCGAACTGCCGGCGGGCGACCTGGTGGCCAGGCGCCTCGCGGGCGGCCCGCCGGATCCGGAGGCCCTGAAGTCCGGTCGCGGGCGAGCTCGTGCAGCGGGCAGCGATGGGCAGAGCAGCGAAGCGGTTGCGACCGCCAAACGGCCCGCGCCTGCCCGCCGGCGCACGACCCGCGCGGCAGGCGGATCCGGGGCGCGCGGCCCGGTCCGTCGGAAGTCGGGCGGCTGACCCGGGCGTGAGCGGCGAGGCGCTCGATCAGTTCCTCCAGGCGCTCGACGCCCGTGACGCGTCGCCGCATACCCAGCGCTCCTATGCGCATGCCGTGGGCGACTTCCTGGGCTTCCTCGACGAGCGCAGGGTCGACTGGCGCGATCCGCCCCGACACCTGTTGCGGGCATACCTCGCCGAGCGATCGAGCGGTCGCGCCCGCAGCTCCGTCGCGCAGCACCTCGCCGCCATCCGCTCGTTCTACCGGTTCGCGGCCCGTGCCGAGCTGACCGCGGGCGATCCATGGGGTGCCATCGCCACTCCGCGCCTGCCGCGCCGACTGCCGCGGGTGCTCGAGATCGAGCAGGTCGAGCGGCTCCTGGCGGCGGTGGACAGCGACGCCGGAGCTGACGCCGCGACGACGGCTTGGCGCACGTCCGGGCCCCTCGCTCACGACCCGCGGACCCACGCCCTGGCGCTCCGCGACCGAGCGCTGATCGAGACCGCCTACGCGGCGGGCCTGCGGATCAGCGAGCTGGCCGCCGCAACGCTGGACGCCCTGGACCTTCGCAGAGGCGAGATGCGCGTCCTGGGGAAGGGCCGCAGGGAGCGGGTCGGGCTGCTGGGCCGCCCAGCGCGCGAGGCGCTGCGCGAATACCTGGAGCACGGGCGGCCGGTGCTGCTCGACCAGGCGCCCCGGGCCGTCGCCGAGTCGCCGGGCGAGGTATTTCTGAACCACCGTGGAGGCGCCCTGGGCGTGCGCGGCCTCCGCTACCGCCTCGACGCATTGCGACGCCGGGCGGGACTGCCGGACGGGGTGAGTCCCCACACGCTTCGCCACAGCTTCGCGACGCACCTGCTCGACGGAGGCGCCGATCTGCGGATCGTCCAGGAGTTGCTGGGTCACGCCAGCCTCGCCACCACGCAGGTGTACACGCACGTGTCGCCGGGCCGACTCCGCTCCGCCTACGACTCGGCCCACCCGCGCGCCCACCGCACCGGCCGAGCGTGACCACAGGGCGATCCATCGCCCGCGCCGGGCTGATCGTCACGGGCGCGTTCCTCGTTTCGCGAGCGCTGGGCTGGATTCGAATCGTCGTCATCGGGACGACCTTCGGTGCGTCGCGCGAGCTGGACGCGTTCTTCGCCGCATTCCGGATCCCAGATCTGATCTTCCAGCTGGTCGCTGCAGGAGCCCTAGGCTCCGCGCTCATTCCGGTCCTGGCGGGCCTGTTCGCCACGGGCGAGCCGTCTCGGGCGTGGCGGGTCGCCAACACGGTGACGAACCTCGTCACCGCCGCGCTGGTCCTGCTCGCCGCGATCATGGCCGTCTTCGCCCCGTGGATCGTGCCGGCCATCACGCCCGGCTTTGACGCGCCCACCACGGCCCTCGCCGTCGAACTGACGCGGGTGATGCTCCTGAGCCCGATCCTCCTGGGCCTGGGCGCCGTTGCAACGAGCATCCTGAATGCCGGCGACCGGTTCGCGGCCGCGGCGATCGCGCCGGTGGTCTACAACCTCGCGATCATCGGTGCCGCGCTGCTTCTGGCGCCGGCGATGGGCGTTCACGCGCTTGCGATCGGCGTCGTTGCAGGCTCCGCTCTCCACATCGCGATCCAGCTGCCTGCGCTGCGCACCATCGGCTACCGCTACGCCTCGTCGGTGGACATCCGCGACCCCGCCACGCGCGAAGCGCTGCTTCTTCTGGTCCCGCGCGCGATCGGCCTGGGAGTGAGCCAGATCACCCTGCTCGTCTCGACGGCCCTCGCATCCGGATTGGCGGTCGGAGCGGTCACCGCGTTCAACGTGGCGTTCACGCTGCTCCAGATCCCGATCGGAGTCATCGGCGTACCGCTCGCGATGGTGATTCTGCCCTCGATGTCGCGGGAGCTGGTCCGTGGCGAAGTGGAGGAGTACCTGCGCCTTGTGACGCGCGCGGTCCGACTGCTGCTCTTCGTGATGCTGCCGGTGACCGCGATCGGGATCGTGGTACGGCTGCCAGCGATCGCGGTCCTGTTCGACTATGGGCGGTTCGGCGATGCAGCGGTGGCGCTCACCGCGGACGCGCTGCTGTTCTTCCTCCTGGGGCTTGCCGCACACGCGCTGATCGCGGTGCTGGCCCGGGCCTTCTACGCAGGGAAGGACACGGTCACGCCCGTCATCGCAGCCGTCATCGCCGTCGCGATCAACGTGGGCATGGGTCTGGCCCTGGTGGGCCCGATGGGTCTCGGTGCGCTGTCGCTCGCGATCGCCGTTGGCGCGTGGGCGGAATGCGTCTTCCTGCTCGTCGTCCTCCGACGGCGATATCCGGACCTGGGGCTCACGGCCATCGGCCGGGCGTTCATCGACGCCGGGGCCGCCGCGGCGATCGGGGGCGCAGGGGCCCTGGCCGCGTTCCTGGCGCTCGAAGGGGTGACCGCCGGACTGCCGGAGAAGGCTGCGCAGCTGGTGCTGCTGGCGGTCCCGAGCGCCGTCGGCCTGGGTGCGTACCTGCTGCTCAGCGTCGCGTTGCGGATCCCGGAACTGCCAACTATCGTCGGGGTCATGGCCGATCTGTTGCGCGCGGGTCGCGGAACACCCGGCGCGCCACGCACGTCGGGCTCGCGTTGACGGCTCCCGTCGGCCTAGAGTTCGCCGAGCCGCCAGGCGACCCGGCCATGCCGGCCCTGGCGGCAGCCGCAGCGCTCGCCGATGTGCCTGAGGTCAGTCGCTGGGACGCGTTCGTCGAGGCGTCCGATCCTGGCTCGTACCTGCAGTTGACGGCCTGGGCGCAGGTCAAGGCGGTCAATGGCTGGCACGCCGGGCCCATCAGCAGCCGGAGCGGATCGGAAATCGGCGCACAGGTGCTGGTGCGGCGACCGCGACCGCTGCCCTGGGGCTTCGCCTATGCGCCGCGCGGGCCGGTCGCGGCGCGCTGGGACGCCGATGCCATCGAGCGATTCACCGAGGTCGCCCGGCGCGGGCTCGCAGGGCGATTGGGCAGGATCAGCCACCTTCGGATCGACCCCGAGATCGAGCGCGACGGTCCCCACGACCCGGGCGGCTCGCTGCGCGCCGCACTCGCCGTTTCCGGCTGGCGGCCGGCCCCTCCCATTCAGCCTGAAGCGACGCGGATCATCGACCTGCGTGCCGACGAAGCCGCACTCTGGGGCGACCTGCGCAAGAAGTGGCGCCAGTACGTGAACCGCGCCCGGTCCAGTGGCTACCGGGTGGTCGACGCCGAGGGTGACCGTCTCGGCGAGTTCTACGCGATCTATCGCGAGACGGCCCGTCGTGCCGGATTCATGATCCGCACGGAGGCGGCCTACCGCGATGTCTGGCACGCCTACCGGCCGGGTGGCCGCGCCCGGCTCCTCTTCGCCGAGGATGCAAGTGGCGTCCCGCAGGCCACCCTCTTCCTCGTCCGCGCCGGGCCGCGGGTGGTGGAACCGTACGGCGGCATGACCACCGCCGGTGCCTACGAGCGGGCCAACTACCTGCTCAAGTGGGAGGCGATCCGGACGTCCCGTGAGCACGGCGCGACCAGTTACGACCTGTGGGGCCTTGCAAGTACCGGGATCGCCCACTTCAAGACCGGGTTCGGCGGCCGCGAGGTGCGCTACGTGGGCGCGTGGGATCTCGTGCTCGCCCCCATCGGCCGACGGGTCTTCGAGGCCGCCCAGCGTGGCCGGGTCTGGCTCGCCCGCCGCCGACATGGGCTGCCGGGCGGAGGATCCTCGGCCGTTGCGGCCGGGGCGGCTGAGAACGAGTGAGCGAGGGCCCGGACGGCGGCCTCCACGAAGCGACCGCGGCCGATCTCGCCACGTGGGACGCGCGGACCGTGGACCGGCCCGGCGGCCACGTCTACCAGTCCCGCGCCTGGGCGGAGTACCAGGGGACCGCCGGCTGGCGGTCACGCCACATGGTGTTCGCCGATGGGTTCGGCGTCCTCGCCCTGGAGCGCGGGTGGCCACTCGTGCCCGGTGGCAGCGCCTACCTGACGCGCGGCCCCATCCCGGGCGGGGAGCCCGTCGAGCGGACTGCCGAACGCCTCCGGGCCGTCACGGCCTGGCTGGGGGCACGGGGCGTGGATGTCATCGCGTCGGACGCTGAGGTACCCGCGGGCAGTGCCTATCCCGCGCTCCTGGCGCAGGCGGGCTTCCACTCGATCGAGGAGATCCAGCCGTCGCGCCATCGGATGGCCCTCGCGCTCGCCGGTCGCGATGAGACGGCCGTGTTCGCGGGCGTGGCGAAGACAACTCGCCAGCGGATCCGCCAAGCCGAGCGGACGGCGGCGAGGGTCCTGCGATTCGACAGGCGCGCGGACCAGGCGGCCGCGGGGGGCATCGATGCCCGAACGGCGGACCCGGCCGCGGCGCCGGCCGCCCTGGCCGCCTTCTACGATCTGCTCCTGGCGACCGGAGAACGTCGAGGGTTCACCTTCGGGGCCCGGGCGGAGTTCGTGGCGTGGTGGGCTCGCGCCCAGGCCGCCGGACACCTCGTGTACCTCGCGGCCGTGCGCGGGGACGATCCGGACGGTGACCGTCCGCTGGCCGGCCTGGTCCTGTTCCGCCACGGGGAGCGGCTCTCGACCGTCCATTCCGCCGACGTGGCCGCCATGCGCACCGAGTTCCCGGGCCTGCCGCACCT
>VGPE01000206.1 GCA_016875645.1 Chloroflexota bacterium | reverse complement strand
GCCCGGATCGGCCTTCGGGCCATCCCGCTTCCCCCGTTTCCGTCGTCAGCCGCCTGGGCTCCCGCCCTGGCGGCGATTACCGACGCAGGCTCCTAGGGCCGCCGCATCATCGGATCGCGAATTTCCACCACGTGCCGCTGTTGGCCTGCGTGACGCCTGCGCCGTTTACGGCGCGCACCTGCCAGTAGTAGGTCGTCCGGCGGCTCAGACCATTCACGGCCGCGGTCGTGCCGCCCACGGAGGACCAGGCACCGGCAATGCAGCTTCCGTTGATGGAAGTGGCCACGCAGTACTCGTACGTTGTCGCTCGCGCGCTGGTGCCCCAGGACAGGGAAACCGAGGTGGCGTTGGACTTGGCGTTGTTCTTGGGCGCCAGCTTGTTGAATGCCGCGGGCGGGGCCGGGTTGATCTTGATCGAAAGCGGGCGTTGCGCCGTGCGGGCGGGGACGCCGGAGTCAAGCGCCTGCACGGTGATCGCCCACGTGCCGGCCTCAGTCGGCGTCCCACTGATGACGCCGGTGGCGCTGCTGAGGGTGAGGCCGGGCGGCAGCGTGCCGGTCGAGATGGACCAGACGTACGGCGTCTGGCCGCCACTCGCCGCGAGCCCGGCGGAGTAGGAACTGTTGACCTGGCCGTTGGGCAACGAGGTCGTGGTCACCGAAAGCGGCGCGGCCACCCGCATCGAGAGCGAGCGGGTCGAAGCCGCCCCATCGTCACCCTGGACCCGGGCTTCGAAGGCCCACGTGCCGGCGGTCGTCGGGATGCCTGAGATCACGCCGCTCGCCGGCGCGAGGCCGAGGCCGGGGGGCAGGCTCCCCGATGCGATCGACCAGGTGTACGGCTGCTCGCCACCAGTCGCAGACAGCGTTGTCTGGGTCACAGCGTCGACCGTGCCGTCCGGGAGGGTGACCGTCGTGATCGTCGGCGGCTGGGCCTGCGGGCCTCCGTTCGAGCATCGGTAGGCCGTGGACGCCTGGAGCGCGGCCGAGTTCGACGAGATCTGGTTGCCGGACCCACCCATCGCGTCTTCGATGCCCACGGTCGCGGACGCGCCTCGGTCGTAGGCCGCCGAGCCGAAGGTCACGTCCTGGTATTGGAAGGCGATCGACCCGGAGGCTTCATCCAGCACGAGCTGGAAGGTCGCGGCGCTGCCAGCGACGTTGAAGTGCGGGACATCGAGCCAGGCCACCACAAACTGCCGGTCCGGCGCAACACCGACGGTCCGTGTCCGCACGCTTCCTCCGGCGCCTGGATTGAGGTCGTCCCAGAGCGGAGCGGCGATCGCATTGGGATCGGCGGCATCCGGGATCGCCACGTTCGAGAACGATGTCGCGGCGCCGGTCCCGAAGCGAATGTAGCCGTTCGAGCTGACCTGGATCGAGGTCGACGGTTCGCCGTAGAAGTTGAAGCTGAACGGAAGGGCGACCGTCACCGCCGAGTCATCGGAGAGCGCCCGGCTCGAGCCGCCGGCCGGGTCAACCCAGTCATAGGTCACCTGCGCGCACGCGTACGGGGGCGCTGGCGCGAGCGTCTCCGCCTGTGCCTCGTTGCTCCAGCCGGAGGTACTGCCGCCGGCGTAGGAATTGCTGCTGCGCACCCGGAAGCAGTAGCCGGTCTCGGGCTAGAGTCCGCCCGCGGTGAAGCTCGTCTGGTTCTGGCCCACACTGGCGAAGGCGGTGAAGGCAGTGCACAGCCCACCGCTGACCGGGCTCCGCTGGATCGCGAACGCGGTCTCGTTGGAGGAGCCGTCCACCCACGACAGGCCGATCCTCGTGGGCGACAGGGCCGTTGCCGTCAGCGCACTCGGGGCGCCGTCCACCGGGGCAGTTGACGGCGAGCACTGGCCAACCATCGCCCCCACGTCCAGCCGGCCGCCACTGGCGGTCGTGCCGGCCATCGATGCCGTGGGCGCCACGGTTCCGACGACCGCCTGGCGCACCGCCTGCGCGGTCAGGCCGGGGTTGATCGACGCGCACAGCGCCACGGCGCCCGAAACATGTGGGGTCGCCATCGAGGTTCCGCTGTAACTGGCATAGGAGCCGAGGGGGACGCTGGACCAGACGCCGACCCCGGGCGCGCCGAGATCCACAGTGGTGGCCCCGTAGCTGGAGAAGCTGGCCCGAGCACCGCTCGACGTGATCGCGGCAACGGCTACGACGCAGTCCCAGCCACGGGTGCCGCCCCTCGTGCACTGGTAGTTGGACGGGTAACTGGCGGACAGATCGTTGTTGGTGTTGCTGTTGCCGGCCGCCGCGACGAACAGCATGCCGGCATCGCCCGCCGCCTCGATGGCGTCGAGCATCGCCTGGCTGAAGCCGCCGCCGCCCCATGAGTTGCTGCTGGCGACGATGTTGATGCCATGGTTGATCTTGAGGTCGGTGAGGTACGCGAGCGCCGATACGGCGTCCGAAATCGAGCCACCGTTGGGCCCGAGGAACTTGGCCGAGATCAGGGTGACCTGCCAGTTGACCCCGGCCACACCGATGCCATTGCCGCCGACGCCCCCGATCGTGCCCGCGACATGGGTGCCGTGGGCGTCCTGGCCCTCGGTCTGGTTGCCGTCGAAGACCGAGGCGTCGTCGTTGAAGAAGTCCCAGCCGTTCACGTCGTCGACGTAGCCGTTCGCATCGTCGTCGAGCCCGTTGCCCGCGATCTCGCCAGGGTTCGTCCAGATGTTCGCGGCGAGGTCCGGGTGGGCGACCTGGATCCCCTCGTCGATGATGCCGACGACGATGCTGCGCGAACCGGCGAAGCCAAGCTGCCACGCTTCGGCCGCACCGCTCCCGAATGCGTTCACCTGGAGGGGTGACGCGTCCCCGTACATGCCCCACAGGGAGCCGTCCAGGTAGTACGGGTCGTTCGAGGTCGCGGTGTGTTCGACCACGTAGTCCGGTTCGGCGTAACGGACGCGTGGGTTCGCCTTGAGGGCGGCGATCGCCTGCTCGACCGACCGGCCCTGCCGCAGGCGCAGCTTCTCGGCGCCCTTGGGATCCTTCGAGAGCTTCTTCGAGGATTCGGCGCCGGCTGCCCGGCGAGCCGCTCGCTTGTCGTCCTCGGTCGCTTTTGGCGTGAAACCGACGAGCACCGCGTCGTCAGCGTGGCGGGTTGCGGCCGACGTCGCGGCGCCGGGGAGCTCGCCATTGCCAGGCGACGCGGCACGGGACGCGGCGCTGAAGCCAGGCAGCCCGGCGACGAGGATCGCCAGGACGATCGCCGTTTCGGCGCGACGGTGAGCGGAACGCAGACGCATCAGCCCGTACTCTCGCACATCGTGCGACCCGTGGATAGGACGCGCGCCGGCGCGGTTACGACGACCACCCGGGCGACAGACCTACCGCCAGCCGTGGGCGAGCCACGGGAGCTGATCCCTCCACGCTGAGCCCGCGTGCGCGACGGCCAGGATCGCCCCCTCGCGGATCCCGGCGTCCGACACGATCAGGTCGTCGAGTTCGTAGTGCTCCAACAGGGCCTCGAGGATGGCGGCGCCTGCCGGCAGCATCCGCGCCCGCTTGACGCTCGTCCCATGCCGCGCGGCAGCCGCCTCGGCCGGTTCAGTCGCGAGCACAGCCAGCACCTGCTCCAGGCGACTCCGCGTGAGCAGCCGGTCCTGCGTCGCCGGGGGCACGACCCGAATGAGGTTTGTCGCCGTGCCCCCGACAGCCACGAGGAGCGACGGGCGACCGACCGGCGCAGTTGCCAGCCGGTGGCGAGCCTCCGTACGCAGGCGGTCGATCTCTTCGGGAGTCGGGGGGTCGTGGCGCACGATCGATGCCGTCAGCCGGGCCGATCCCACCCGGAGGCCTGCAGCGACCGGCTCGCGACCCGGCGCAGCCAGCACGATCTCGCTGCTGCCCCCGCCGACGTCCACCACCGCGAGATCGGTTTCGAGCGGCCGCCCGCCCGTGACGCCCAGGAGCGTCAGGAGCGCCTCTTCCTCGTAGTCCACGACATGGACCTGGCAGCCGGTCGCAGCCTCGATTTCGACGAGCAGGCGGGTCGAGTCCGCGGCACGCCGGAGCGGCTCTGTGCCGATGATCGTGATCTCGGACGCGTGGAGGTCCCGAGCCTCGTTGACGTAGCGGCGGATCGCTGCAACCGTGTCGCCACGATGCGGCCCGACATGACCGCGCTCGTCGACCAGCGGACCAAGGCCCGACAGCTCTGATTCGTCGACGAGCGGCCGGATCTCGTGGCCGTCCAGCATGGCGCCGAGCAGATGGATCGAATTCGAGCCGATGTCGATCGACGCCGCCACGTGGGGAGGCTCGAAGAGCTCCCGCGCCGGATCGATCGCTGGAGCGTGGTCAGCGCCCGACACGCTCACGGCCGCGTTGGGGCCAGCTCCGCGCGGTGGGGTCCGGGGCCTCGGCCGCCTCCCGGCGCGCGGTTTTTGGAGAAGACGGCGATTCCGGATCGCCGGCACCATTGTGCCGCTGGGGCGGGACGGGCAGGCCGGCTCCGGTGATCCGCAGCGCCTCGCCGTCCCCCGCCGGCTGGGCCGAGGCGATCGTCGGGCCGCCGACCCCGCCACCATGGGCCGATTCGAGCGCCCTGGAGCCAGCCCCCAGGTGGATCACCTCGGGCCACTCGTCGGGCGCTTCGATCTCCGCTGACTCCGCCCATGGTTCCGCCCAGGGTGAGGCTGGGGCGGCCTCGCCGGCCTCGACCGGCGCCTCGTGCCGCAGGAACGCCTCCGGATCGATCCCCGGCTCGGCGACCTCGCCATCAATCACCGGGGCGTCTTCGCCCGCTGGCCCGGGCTCGGGCCAACCGCCGGGGACCTCCGCAGCCTCCACCCCGTCGAGGGTCGCGAGATCCTCGGGGAGCGCGGCGCGGGGTACCGATTCCAGCCGAGCAAGCTCGGCTTCAAGGCCTGCGGCCCTGGCCGCCACGTCCATCACGGGCGCCGGTGGCGCCGGGGCCGGTGCCTTGTTCGCGGCACCGGCGATCGCGGCCTGGAGGCGTCGCAGCTCAGCCTCGAGGCGCGCCACCTCGGCCGCGGCTTCGTCGAGCTGGCGCAGGCGCTTCGCCTCCGTCGACCGCGCCTGGTCCAGCTGCTTCCCGAGCTTGCCGAGTTCGCGTGCGAGCCTGCGGTTGCCGCCGCCGCCACGGTCACGAGAGCCCTTGCGCGCCGCGTTGCGGTTCCGATTGCCGCGTCGCGGTCCCG
>VGPE01000205.1 GCA_016875645.1 Chloroflexota bacterium | reverse complement strand
CAGGCGGAACGGGCGAACGACGGCCTGCCAGGGGAGGCTTCAGTGATCGGGACGGACACGGCGATCGTCGTGCCGTGTCCGGCCGTGCTGGTGACGTGCCACTCCCCGCCGAGCTGCTGTGCGCGCTCCCGCATGCCGATCAGGCCCCAGGGCGAGGCAGGCCGATGGTCGATGTCCTCGACGGAAAACCCGATGCCGTCGTCCACGATGCGGAGGAGGAGGGTACGGGGCTCGTACCGGAGTTCGACCCTGATGGTCGTCGCGCGCGCGTGACGCAGCGCGTTCACGATGGCTTCACGGGCGATGCGCAGCAGCTGTCCCTCGACATCAGGCGCCAGTCGCCGCGACTGACCGCGGAGGACGAAGTCGAGCCGTGCGCTCCTGCCGATGGTGCGCTCGGCCGCCAGCCGAAGAGCTTCGGCGAATTCTGGTGAGGCGGTCGAAGGGGAACGGAGATCCGAGATCGAGTCGTGTGTGTCGCGGATGTACTCAGACACCTGGCGGCGCAGGCGCTGCAATTGTTCCCGCGCGCCGGCCGGGGAGGTTTCGAGTCTGGAGGACAGGTCGTCGCACTGCAGCGACACGCCGATCAGCCCCTGCAGGAGCGTGTCGTGGATCTCCCGGGCGATGCGCGTTCGTTCCGCGAGCACGGCCGAGAAGTGCTCGTGCATGCGCCTCGCGCGGAGCTGCCAGGCACCCCAGGCGGCCAGCGCCGCCACCGCCAGGATGGCGGCATAGAACGTGTACGTCTGGTAGAACGCCGGCAGCACGGTGAACTCCCAGACATCTTCCGATCCCGACCAGAGGCCGTCCGCGGTCGCCATCACATGGAACCGGTAGTCCCCGGGTGCCAGATTGGTGAACGACACTGACCGCTCCGTACCGGCATCGACCCAATGCTCGTCAAAGCCTTCCAGCATGTAGCGGAATCTGAGCTTCGAGGGGCTCGGCACCCCGAGCCCTGTGTAGGTGACCAGGACCCTGGACGCGTCGGAGCCGAGCTCCAGGCCGGGCGCCGGCTCGTATTCGCTCTCTCCATTGACGGTGACGCGTTCGATATGGACCGAAGGCGCAGGCGGCCGGGTCACGGCGAGTGCCGGGTCGATTGCGACGACGTTCGTGCCGGTCACGAACCAGAGGTACCCATGGGTGTCGCGCGCGACCGTCGGAAACCCGATGTCCATGGAGGCATCGGGAATGCCGTCCGTGGCGTCGAACAGCGTGTAGGCGAGCGGGTGGCCGCTGGAGTCCGTCGCTCTGGCGAGCTGATCGGGTGCGATGCGGACGAGGCCCGTTTCGATGGCGAGCCAGAGCGCACCGTCGAGGTCCTCGATGATGCCGCGGACGTTGGCCGTCCAAGTTGTGTGTGCGCGGGCGTCGGCACGAAGCGATCGCCGGCGTACCGGACCAGTCCCGTGGACGTGCCCAGCCAGATCCGGCCCTCGTTGTCTTCGTAGATGCTGTTGATGCGCCCCCCCCGGAAGGCCGTCGGCGCTCGAGTATTCACGCGCCTCGCCGCGCTCGAACCGGACGAGCGAGCCATCGAGGAAGCCGATCCAGACGTTCGCGCGACTGTCGGTGAACGCCGCAATCCCACCCGGCCTGCGCAACAGGGGAGGATCCCCGCCCGTCAGCACGCCGTCCGGCGCGCGGAAGAGGCCCTGGGTGGGGTCGACGATCCAAAGCACGCCGTCCGGTGTCGACGTGATGGCGGAGACTCGATTGAGCAGCCCGGCGGAAGCCGGTACGGGTACCAGTGCGCCGTCTTGGACGCGTTTCAGCGCGCCTCCGTAGTCGGCCGCCCAGAGACGGTTCCGACTGTCGGCGTGGAGGACCGAGGCGCCGAGCTGTCCGGGGTCGCGATCGCGCACCGGCGTCGCCTGGGCGTCGGTCGTGCGCACGAGGGCTGTCGCGGTGCCGATCCACACGCTGCCGCTCGAGCTGAGGATCGCGCGAACCGGTCTGCCGGGCACGGGAAACGCTGCGACCGGGGAGGCGACCGACGGCGTCAGACGGTGAAGTCCGTCCTGGGTGCCGATCCAGACGCACCCCTGGCGGTCCTGGAAGACCTCGTGGATGACGTTGCTGGCCAGCCCCTGGGTTTCCGACAGACGTTCAACCGTGGTCGCCTGGCCTTTCGGACTGACGACGATGCGGAAGAGCCCGTCGCCGCGCGTGGCCATCCACAACTGCCCGCGGGCATCGTGCCTGATGCGCCAGGGACGCGTGTTCACGGTCAGCCGCGTCTCCGGAGTTCCGGTCGCATCGAGTGTCAGGACGACGCCGTCTCGTCGCGCGACCCAGGTGCGGCCGTCCGGATCCGGGCTGAACGAGGCCGCGGCGACCGGCGCGTCTCCCGCCGGGTCGAACTGGTGCCTCGCCGGGTTCCATCGCCACGGTCCCGTTTCGGTGCCGATCCAGATGGTTCCGGCGAGGTCCTGGTGTACGTCCGTGATGACCGTACCCGCGAGCTCGTGCGGCAGGGTGATGGACTCCCACCGGTCGTCCGTGAACCGCGACAGGCCGAGCATGCTCGCGGCCCAGACCGCGCCGTCCCGGTCCTCGAGGAAGGCGGTGATCGAGTTGGCCGGTGCACCCTCGGCTGGGGTGTAGTTGGTCACCCGTCCCCGGGCGATCCGGCTGACGCCACCAACGACGCTGAATCCGACCCACAGCGTGTCGTCGCTCCCGGCGAACAGGGCACTGATCTGCTCGCTCAGCAGGCGCCTTTCCCCTGCCCGAGGCCATGGAAGGAAGGAGACGCCGTCGAAGCGGACCAGGCCCCCCGACGTACCGACCCAGTAGTAGCCGCGCTGGTCCTGCGCGATGGCGTAGACGTAGCTCGAGGGCAGACCGTCCCGCCGGCCCCAGGTGGTCAGGGCGTAGTCATCCAACGTGTCTCCGGCAGCGACTTCGGCCGCTGGCGGACACACGCTGGCGGTTGCGAGCAGCACGACGACGGCAAGCCGGTGCACACCCATCCTGACCCTATTACTCCCACGGCAGGCGTGACCTGGCCGAGGCGTCCCAGCCAGGTCGAGGACATCCCGGCGGGGTCTGATGCCCCCTGGACCCCACGCCCCGGAGCGACGGCGTTCGTTATATAGACCACATCGCGGCATGGGGCAAGTCGCTCGAGCGGCACCGCCTCGAGTCGTGTCGCCGTGGCTCCGTGCATCGGCTGCGCGGGGCGTCCCCGTTCGACCAGGCTCTCGTGTCGTGTCACAAGGCAGGCTTGGGTCGCTCGTAACCCCCTTGGGGTATTGAGCGGGTCGGAGCCCTCCCGCAAGATGGCGCCTCAGCGGGGCCACGGGCCCGTATTTCTGCTCGGCACAGCCGTGGCGTGCCCGCTGGGTTCGATGGCGCCAACCTGCCGGTGCGCAAGGCCGCGACGAACGTGCACGAACGTGCCGTGTACGCCCAGGATACGGGGACACTCGATCGGCTGATGCGCAACGCGGGGATCCGCTAGGATTCGGTTCGGACCGTGCTGGCCGGGCGCTTGATTCGGTTCGGTATCGAAGTGCCGTTCCGGAGGTAAGGGCCCTAAAGTTCGGCATGAGACGTGTTCGGAGGGTCGTTTCGGGAGTGGCCGCGGCGGCAGCGTTCGCCATCGCCACGGCGACGCCGGGCGCGGGGCCTCCGGCGGGCGTCGCGCAGGTGACACCGGTGCCCGCCACGCCGGAGACGGTCGTGGCGGGTGCCGAGCTGTACCGGAAATACTGCCGCGAGTGCCACGGCCCCGCCGGGGCCGGCGGCATCGGTGACGAGGGGGGACCGCGTCCGGCGGATCTGAGTGACGCACGATGGGACCATGGCGGAACGGATGCCGACATCGCGACCGTGATCCGGGACGGCCTGGGGCCGGACTACTACATGCCGCGGTTCAAGGATCGGTTGAGCGAGGTGGACATCTGGAGCGTGGTGCACTTCGTGCAAACGCTGGCGAAGACCGGGGCGCCACAGACGGCGCAGTGAGGTTGCGATGAGAGCACAGCGAGCGGGGGTGGGGCTGGCCGCGGCCGGCACAGTGGCACTCGTGGCCGGGTGGGCTGGCGTGATGGCCCGACAGGACGCCGCGGCAGGGATCGCCATCGACGGCGACGACCTCGCCGGCGTGGTCACCAGCGTCAAAGGGCCGGAAGCCGGCGTCTGGGTCATAGCGGAGACGGCGGACCTGCCGACCGGGTTCCGGAAGACGGTCGTGACAGATGATCAGGGCCGGTACCTGGTGCCTGACTTGCCGTCGGCGAGCTACGCCGTCTGGGTCCGGGGGTATGGGCTCGTGGACTCACCACGGGTCGCCGCCAGGCCGGGGCAGCGCCTGAATCTGACGGCGGTCGTGGCACCGGATGCGCGTGCAGCCGCCCAGTACTACCCTGGAAACTACTGGTTCTCCCTGCTGGAGATCCCCGGGGAGGATCAGTTCCCCGGCACCGGGCCCGACGGCAACGGCATCCCGGAGAACATCCGGACGCAGGCGCAGTACGTCGGGACGGTGAAAGGCGGGTGCAGCGCGTGCCACGTGACGGGGCCGAAGGCGACGCGCGAGCTTCCCGAGGCTCTCGGGACCTTCGACTCGTCGCTGGCGGCGTGGGAGCGGCGGACGCGGTCTGGGCAGTTCGGAGGCGGGATGGGGAACTCGTTCCGCCGTCTCGGCCCATGGGCCATGCGGTCGTTCGCGAACTGGACGGACCGGATCGCGGGGGGGGCCGTACCGCCGCAGCCGCCGAGGCCGTCGGGGATCGAGCGGAACTTCGTGTTCAGCTCGTGGGACTGGGCGAGCGAGTTCTCCTTCATCCACGACATCGTGGCGACGGACAAGCGGAATCCGACGGTAAACGCCTATGGGCCGGTGTGGGGGGCGGATCGGCACAACGCGCCGGATGTGAGCATGGTGGACCCGGTCAAGCACACGGCGAGCCGCCCGGTCGTCGTGCCGATTGCGGACAAGGAGAACACCCCGTTCTCGACCGTGCAGTCGGTCGCCGAGCCGTCGCCCTACTGGGGAGACCAGATCATCTGGTCCAACCGCGCGAGCACGCACAATCCGATGGTTGACCACAAGGCACGGCTCTGGCTGACCGCGACGGTCCGACCTCGGAAGAACCCGTCGTTCTGCACGGACGGCGCGCTGCACCCCTCAGCGAAGCTCTACCCGATCGAGGAGAGCGA
>VGPE01000204.1 GCA_016875645.1 Chloroflexota bacterium | reverse complement strand
CCACCCCGCACGCCGGTGCGCCTCCGCTACGAGCAGCTTTCCGCGGTGGAGCACGCGACCGTGCTCGGCCAGCCCGTTGCGGGCACCGACGGGACGGTGAGCATGACCGCCGGCCGTGGGCGCCCGCTGGTCGTGACCACCCTCGAGATCCCCGAGGCCATGCGCGTCCTCGGCGGCGGCCGCGACAGCGCTCGGCCGCTGGCCGCGGCCATCTGCCTCGCGGCGGGCTTGATGCTGCTCTCGGCCGGTCTCGGCTGGGCGGTCATCGAGGCGCTCACCTGATCGTGGAGGGCGCGGTGCCGTGGCTTGCCGCCGGGTCATGAGCAACCGCAGGGCCGTCGGGCTGCTCGCCACCGTCGTCGTGCTCGGCGGCTGGGCGGGCGTCATGGCGGCGCCCATCGTGCTGCCGGCTGTGGCACCCCAGGCAGGCGCGGCGACACCCAGCGCCACGCCGGGTGACGCGGGCGACACGCGCAGCGCAGGCCAGGGTCCCGGGCTGGTCGGGGAACCGCTCATGGCCATCGCCGCCGTCCTCCTGCTCGGCGTAGCCGCCGCCCTGCTGACGCTGGCGTACATCCGCCTGACCAATGCGCGCGGGGAGCACGCGGGGAGCCGGGGCGGACCGCCCGAAACGCCCGGAACGCCCCCGTGAGGCGCTTCACGCTTTGGGGCCTGTTCGTCGCAGTGACGATGTCGGCGCTGGCGGTGACGGGTACGGCTGGGAACCCGCTGCTGGCCGAGCGTGGTGCTACGGCATCGCCGTCGGCATCGGCGGCTGCATCGACGGCCGGTTCGTATGGGGAAGGGGCTCGGGCCCCGGCGGCTGGGGCCGAGCCGGTTTCGGGCTCGACATCCACCCGGACTCCAGGTTCGCCGCCGGCCCGCTCGCCCGCTGGCGCGGCCCCGGCCCGGACCACCACAGCACCCCGCGGGACAGCAGGTGCAAGTCCGCCCACGCGCGGGGCGGCCGCGACGACCGTTGCGCCGACGGCGAGCGCAACCGCGACACCCGCTGCTCGAGCCATGCCGACCGCGACGCCATCCTCGGTCGCGCAGGCGGTCCCGGCGCCCACGTCGGCGGCGGGCTTTCAGCCCCGCCGGACCGTCGTCCCGATGGCGTTCCCGTTGCCGGCGGCCAGCGGCTATCGCTACGACGACGCGTGGCGCGTCCCGCGCCTGGGGATCGTCTATCCGTACAACCAGATTCGTGGCGTCAGCGCGGCCGGCGCCCTGCTTCGCGCGCACGATGGCTTCGACCTGCGCGTCCGCAACGGCACCCGGATCCTCGCGCCGTTCGCGGGCGTCGTCGTCAACCCGGCCGCCATCTGGAAGCCGTGGGACCCCCAGCGATATGGCACCGTGGTCGCGATCCGGAGCACCGAGCCCGACAGCCGCGGCTACTACGCGCTCATGGCGCACCTCTCCCGGCGCGACGTCAGCGTGGGTGATCGGGTCCGCCGTGGTCAGGCGGTGGGATTGACCGGGCAGTCAGGCAATGCCGGAGGTACCCCGCCGCACCTCCATTTCGAGATGCGGGCACCGTTCCCGATCGCCTACGCGTACGCCGGCGTCCGCCGCAACCTGGACGTCTTCGACCCGCTCCCTTCGCTGCTCGCGGCAGACCCGGGACGCTCGTGAACCAACCGGCAAGGGCAGTCCGTCACGACTTCCGACCGGGCTCCGTCACACTGGCGCCGTGATCCCCCGCGTCCGCGCGCTCTCGAGGCTCCGTCCCCTCGTCATCCTGATCGTCATTGCGTTCGTCGCGGCGGCATGTGGCACCTCCGCGCCGACCGCGCCGTCGCCTGCGAGATCCGCTGAGCGGACCAGCGCATGCCCTTCGCCGAGCCCGGACCCGAACGCAACCCCCTGGAATGGCGGGACGGCCGCACCGGCCGTCCCGGGCGCGCCGACGCCCTGTCCGTCCGCGGCGCCCACGGTACCCGGGGCGACAACGGTCGCCGGCTCCCCAGAACCCAGCCAGGCCGGCGAGTCCGCGGAGCCATCGGAGCCTGCGGAGTCGGAGCCCATCTCGACCGGCTCCCCGGAGCCGACGTTCGTCGTCCACACCGTGAGATCCGGCGATAACCTCACTTCCATCGCGCTCCGCTACAAGACCCATCCCCGCAGCATCGCGTACTGGAACCGCGATACGTACCCCAGCCTCGACCCCGATTCGCCCGCGTATCGGCCCAATCACCTCGAGGTCGGCTGGAAGCTGCAGCTGATTCCCGGCGTGATCCTCGACGACCAGGGCCCGCTGCCGTCGCGCCGGCCATCGGCGTTACCGTCGGTGAGCATCCCGCCGCCGCCGACAGTCGCGCCCGGCCAGGCCAGCACCGTCATCTCCAACGGGCCACGCGGCTCCCATCTCATCGGCCTGACCTTCGACATGGGCGGTGAACTTGGGCCGGCGCTCGACATCGTCCGGTTCCTCATCGACAACGACGTCCGGGCGACGATCTTCCCGACCGGCCAGGTCGCCTCCGAGCAGCAGCTGGGCATCGAGGTGATGGAACTCATCGCCTCCAAGCCGGACCTGTTCGAGGTGGGCAACCACAGCTGGGACCACCCGAACTTCACGGAACTCGCCTCCGACGAGATCGCCGTGCAGTTGGACCAGGCGGAGGCCGTGATCGTCGACGCGATCGGGCGCTCTTCGAAGCCGTTCTTCCGGCCGCCGTTCGGGGCCCACAACGCCGAGGTCCGGCAGGCCGTGGCCGACGCCGGCTGGGCCTACACCGTGATGTGGGACATCGACACGATCGACTGGAAGCCCACCGCCGACGGCGGCCCGACGGTGGACGACATCGTGGCCAAGGTCCTCGGGCGCGCCCAGGGCGGCTCGATCGTGCTGATGCACCTGGGCGGGCATCACACCCTCGAGGCGCTGCCGCGCATCCTCGCCGGCCTGCGTGACAGGGGCCTGGAGCCGGCGACGCTCTCAGGGCTGCTGGGTCTGTAACGGGAACCAGCGGGCTGCGCCCGCCCGGCCCGGGTCACCAGGGCCCGCGGGCTTTCCCCTCGTCGTGGGCATTCCCCCTCGCCGCGGGCTCTCCCCTTCGCCGCGGGCTCTCCCCCGCGTCGTGCGTCCGATGCACGACCGGACCGCCACGCCGCGATGCCAGGCGTCAGGCGCACGGCAGCACAGCAGGATCGTCCCGGATCCGCCGTGGGCGTCGCCGCGGCGTGAGTCTGGTGCACGACATGACCACGTTGCGGCTGGTTCGTGCGTGTGGCGCGCGGTGGCCCTTCCGCCGCCCGTCAACTCGGCGATGGCCGCCCATCAGCCGCCATGAATCCGAAGCGGCGCCCGGAGGAGGTGGGCGCCGCTTCGGTGGGCCGTGACGGCGGAGGAGGGAGACGCCGTCACGATGATGTATTCGATCTGGCCGTCGATCGGCGGGCCTCGGGCCGCAGCGCCCTGGACCGTTGGACGTCAGGTGGGCCGGCCGTCCGTCAAACCGAACCGTCCGAGTCGCGTGAGACCTCGCAGGAACAGCAATGCGTTGATCTGGCGGATGTCCCAGTGATGCTCGCGGACCGGGATGCCGGTCAGCCAGGCCGTCAGGTTGGCCGCTTCAGGTGGCTCGAGGCCCCGGATCTGGAGCAGGCGATACGTCGCCTGGACCCCGGGCCGTTGTCGTCGACTCCCAGCCCCGGGGCTGGTCGCCGTCCGCGTGTGTGCGGCGAATGGTTGACCAGGCACGGCCGGGCCGGGCGCCCCAGGTCCCCGAGAGGGGCCCGAGCTTCGAGGCGAAGGTCCGCCCCGAGTACGCCGCACCCGATCTTGGCCGTCCATGGATCACGTTCCAACCGTCCGATCGGTTCGGGAGCCTCCGGTCGGATGCCCCTGAACAATCCGAACTGTCGGGGCACCCTCCTCTCCGATCTCCGACCCGGAGGCCCCCCCCGCCCCCCCCCGAGGTACTTCCGCCTGACCGCGACGCGCGGCTGCGGCAACCGCCCTCCCTCGATCGAACTCGCTGAGCCGGCGCCGGTGGGCGGCTGGGCGGCGCGTAGACTGCTTGCGATGCGGGTTCGAGTCTTCGAGCTGCGGCTCCTCGCCGCCGTACTCACAACCCTGTGGACGATCGCCGCGGCGCTCGTGTTACTCAGATATCGGCCCGGCGGCCCGATCGATCTCCTGGTCGGGGTGGTGGCTGCGGCGCCCATCCCGATCAGCCTTGCCGGTGCCATCTGGCCGCCGGTCGCGCGCGGGGATCGAGCGTTCGCGGGTGTGATGTGGCTGGGCCTCGGCGCTGTGCTGCTCCTGATCCCCTCGATCGCCAACATCGCCGGCCAGATCGGCGCTCGCGGACCGCAGACGCTGCTGCCCTCGCTGGAGGCGGCCTATCCCTGGCTCCTGGCCCTGGCCGCGACGAGCCTCTTCTCCTGCCTCGGCGTGGCGCGGCGGATCCTCGACGAGACGGCTATGCGCAGGCGCCGCCTGGCTCTCGGCGCGACGCTCGCGCTGGGCGCCACGCTCCTTGGCAGTTCACTGTTCGCCACGGCCGCGATCGCCAACGATGACGCCCTGCGGGACCGACCGGCAGCCACCTCACGGTTCGGGCCGACGAACGTGGATCCGCCCGAGACGGCATGTGCCGACCGCATCGAGGCCGCGACGGCTGCCCAGTTCGAGTTGATCGTCGAGGGCGACGTGGACGGCACCCCGATCGGCCGGGCCGACCTGCGCGGAGAGCGGAGCGGGGGCGACGGCCGCTGGCTCGCCGACCTCGCCACCGATCTCGTCATCGGCCAGCACGGACTCGCGCGCATGGGCGGCCGGGCCTGGATCCGCTCTCCCGGGCGCGGCTGGTCGACCACCGTTCCGGCCGAAGCGATCGTCGACGTCGACGTCGATGTGCTGCAGCGCGCGCTCCGGTCGGAGTTCCGCGCCGCGGCCGAGGATCGCGGGCTGGAGTACGTTGAAGGGGCACGGGCGCGGCACTGCCGAATCGCCATCGACGGAGGCGGATTCCTCGCGGCGTTCCCACAGACACGCTGGCTGGCAGCCGTCGAGCCGCCGGACCTGCACCGCTGGCGCGGCCACCTCGACTTCTGGGTGTTCGGCGATCGCCAGGTGGGCCAGGCCCGTGGCACCGTCAACGGCGAGGCGATCGGACTCGGTCGCGAGGGGATCCAGGCCACGGTGCGGGTGGAGCTGATCGCCACCGATCGTGGCGTGGAAC
>VGPE01000203.1 GCA_016875645.1 Chloroflexota bacterium | reverse complement strand
GCTGCGATCGTTCGTGCCCCTGCTCGTCAATGAGGGCGTGAGCGAGGGTGATATCCGGACGATGCTCGTGGAGAACCCGCGCCGCATCCTGGCCTACTGACCCTCCGACGACGAACACCGGGGGGACCCCGCGACCCCGGTCCGCCGCCGGGCCGCCCTGCTCGGCCCGCGACTTCGGGCGCCCGCGACGCTCACCGCGGCCGCATCGGCGCCTCACGGCGCCGGGCACTGCCAGCAGCAGTACCTGCCACCCACCGGACCGGAGCAAGGCCCGGATCCGCGCGGCGGTCGGCTCGATCGCGTGCCCGCGTCTGGTGGCGGCAGTATGAGCGCGGCAGGCAGGCTCGGATCCAGCCCGAACCGGGCTGCCCCGTGCCCCGGACGCTGCGTCAGGGCCCACGGCTGGCCCTTGCGACGCACGCTACCGGTGGGGGCAGTACCGGCGCCGCCAAGGCGGATCCACGGAAGCAACTGCGGGCCTCATCGCGTCGTAGTACTGCTCTGGCCAGTCGCGAATGCTCGAGCGCCGTGGTGGGCCGGGGGGCGTCGTTGGCGGTCGACTGATCGTACGCCCGGCCGTGCGGGTCAGGACCGCGTTACGTTACCGGCGCTCCTCCGCTCGGCGGGACCAGGCCGGGCGGCGGTGCCGGCGCAGTTGCCGCCGCCCCGCCTTCGGGGGGTTCGATCACCACCTGGCCAAGGGACCAGAGGGTGAGGGCAGTGAGACACACCATCAGCGCTGCCAGGGGCACCTCGCGGCGTCGCATCTCCCGCGGCTCGCCGGACTCGATCGCGCGGCCATGGCCGGCCCACGCGCCGACCATGTGCCCGCCGATCACCGTCAGCATCTGGATCGTCCACACGAGGCCGGCCGGGAAGTCGCCGAAAGGGACGAAGAACGCGGTCCCGAACAGGTCCCAGCCTCGCTGCAGGGGATCCGAGATCGAGATCAGGAAGCGCTGCCCGTCGATGAGGAGGTAGGTGAGGTAGTGGGCGACGAGGTACCCGACGGCGATCGGCAGCAGGCCTGAGCCGATCGCGTTGAGTCCGACGGGGCGAGCGACGAGCAGCGCCGCCGCCACGATTCCGGCCAGGAAGACGGCGAGCAGGATCGTCTGCGAGGCCATGCTGGGAATGCCGAACAACCCGAACCACGGTTGGGTCTGCGACAGCCCGTCGTAGAGGATGGAGCCGGTGCCCACGGCCACCAGCACCACTTCGGGCGTGCGCCACTGGGCGACGAGGATGCCCTGCGCAACGCGGCTGCGGATGACCACGTCGTCCCGGAACGGCACCTGGCGGACGGTCGCGAGCCGGTTCAGCAGGCCGAACCAGACGCCGAATGTCTCGCCGTGCTCGCGCCACTCGTCGCGCCCGAACTGGGCCATGCACAGGAGCGTCACGATCGTGTAGGCGATCAGGACGATCCACAGCGGCGCGAGGCTGCCCGCGATCTCGAGCCAGATGAAGAAGAACAGACCGACGACGGCCGGCCACCCGCGGAAGCGGGCCGAGAGCTCGGCCGGCTCCCAGCCCCGAACGCCCAATCGCCGGACCACCCACGCGCCGGCATCGAAGATCGTCGTGAACGGGTCCAGCCAGCGCCAGACGGGGGCGACGAACGCCGACAGGATGGCGACCCCGACCCAGCCGTAGATCCACAGGAACAGGGTCGCCACTTCGCCGGCCGAGCTGCCACCGACCAGTCCCTGGGCCACGATCCACGTGTAGGCAACGACGCCCAGTACACGCAGGGACAGCCGGATCCAGCGTCGGACTGGGACGGTCCGCTCCGGGGCAGGGCGTCCCGGGCGGATGTCGGCGCCAATGACGATGGCGAACGAGAGCGCAACGGCCAGTGCGGCTCCCGCGAGGTAGGCGACCAGCGGTCCCGGGCTCTGGAGCGTGGTGGAGAGGCCGTGGGCGGCCACGGCGCCGGGCAGGGCGAGCCACAGCCCGGCCACTGCGAGTGTCCGGACGATGCGGCTCATTCGCGTCTCCTCCGCAGGAAGTACACGGCGAACGCTGCCACGAGGGCGGCCAGCGCGGCCAGCGGGATGACCACGTCGGTGGCGGAGGTCGCCGGCTCCGGGTCCGTGGGCACCGGAGTTGCGGCCGAGGACGGCGACGCGGTGGGTGGCGCCGTGACGAGGGGCGTCGGGACCGGGGTCGGCGAGGTCGTTGGCGCGGGCGTGCCAGATGGAGGCGGTCCGGATGGGCGTGCGCTCGGCGTGGGCTTCGGCGTGGGGCTGGGGGCCAGGGATGGTGTCGGAGTCGACGGTGGTGTCGGAGTCGGCGGTGGTGTGGCCACCTTGAACGTGTACCGGTCCCGGACGAGGTGGCCGTCGCTGGAGGCCACCGTCCAGCGAACCTCGTAGGTTGCCGGCGTGAGCGCCGGCAGGGAGACAGTGAGGGTGTCCGGAGCACCCGGGTCCACCCCCCCCGCGTGCCACCACCGCGGATCCGCGGCGCACCTACACGGACGAGCGATCCGGGTCGATCTCCTCGTCGAATCGGAGCGTCACCGCTGGCGGCGACTCGGTCAGGACGTCGCCGTCCTGCGGAACGGCCTGCACCAGTTCCGCGTCCGCGAGGGCGACCGACGGCATCGCCAGCAGTGTCACGAGCGCGATCAAAAACGGCTGGGCCCGGCGGCGCCAGCGGATGGGGTGGGACATGGCCGCTAGTCTACGGAGTCCGGCCCGCCCGCCGGCGGCTGCTGCAGTTCGGCGAGCCTCGGGAAGCCGCGTCAGATCGTGCGCAGGTGCGTCGGGTCGGGTGAAAGCAGCTCGGGCGGGTCGCCGACCACGCTGATCTGTTCGCAGCAGTACAGGCCGTCCTCGTGAACGGCTGCGGGCTCCACGGTGATCACCATGCCCGCCTCGAGGATCGTGCGGTCGTGCTCCACCACGCTGGGCGGCTCGGTCGCGGTCAACCCGATGCCATGTCCAAGGCGGCCGAATCCAAGTCCGGCCAGGCCGAGCTCGGCCGAGACGCGGCGCATCGTCCGCGCCACATCGGCGATCGCGACGCCGGGCCGCAGCATCTCGATGCCGCGATTGGTGGCCTCGTCGATCCGGTGCTGGCGGTCGATCTGCCGGGCGGACGGCCCGCCCACCACGGCGGCGCGGCACGTGTCGGACCAATAGCCGTCGGCGGTGAACCCGATGTCCGCCCAGAGCATGTCGCCACGCTCCAGCCGGCGATCGCGCGGACCTGCCACGAACCGGTTGTAGCTGCCCGCGCCCGAGGTGATGCCGATCCAGCCGGCCGCGACCCACGTCCCCTCGGCGGCGGCGTCGCGGGTTCCGGCGGCCATCATCTCGGCAGCCACCGCGAGTTCCGACTGGCCTTCACGTGGCTGTCCGTAGCCCGCTGCGTGTGCGGCGGCGTTGGCGGAACAGGCGACCCGCAGCCGATCGGTCTCCGCGCGCGACTTGATGGCTCGTGCGGCCCACATCACGTCGGCGACGTCCTCGAGACGTCCGGTGATCGCACCGCGCAGCCGCTCGAGCTCGTCGACGGTCGTGGCCAGCCGGGTCTCGCGACCCAACTCCATGCCGATCCGTTCGCCGCCGAGCCCGGCCGAGCCGAGCCCCGCGGCCAGGAGCTCGCCGGCGCCGCGTTCCAGCGTGTCGTACTGCTCAACGCAAAAGCCGAGGTCGCGCGCCCCGTCGGCCACGAAGCCCGGCAGCACCAGCGTGGGATCGCCATTCGCGGGCACGATGGCGGCGAGCAGGCGCGTGTACGACGACCACAGCGGCGGCAGCCAGTAGCCCGTCACGTATTCGAAGTTGGCGCGCTCGGTCAGCACGGCGCCGCCCAGGCCCCGCCGGCGCAGCTCACGCTGGATGCGCGCCAGGCGCCAGGCGCGCTCGGCGGCATCGATCGGTGCGATCGTCATGTCCCCTCCCATCGGGCTCCGGAGCCCTGCGAGGCCAGAGTGTCTCGCGTCAGCCGCCGCGCAGGAGGTCGATCGCGCGCAGCAGCTGCGTGTCGCCCGAGGCGCGCAGGCCGGCCGGCGTCAGGTCGCGCAGGTCGATCGGATCGAGCGGCACGGCGTCCGGGTCCAATTCGACCCGCTCGTCGGGCGTGATTCCGGTGGGGAAGATGAACGAGCGGTTCGGTGTGAGCCACTCCTCGACCGCGAGCCGCAGCGCCGAGCCGTCGGGCAACGAAAACGTGTTGAGCACGGTGCCCGTGCCGAACGTCCGGATCCCGACCAGGCGGCCCCGGCCGGTGTCCTGCAGCGCGCCGGCGGTGATCTCGGCGGAGCTGGCCGATCCATAGTCGATGAGGACGACGAGCGGCAGGTCCGGGGCGAGGGCCGATCCCTTCACGGGGACCGGGATTTCCTTGCCGTCGGCCGTGCGCCGGACGTAGACGGTGCCCTTCTCCACGAGGCTGCTCACGATCTCCACGGCCTCGCCGACGTAGCCACCGGGGTTGCTGCGCAGGTCCACGACGAGTGCGCTCGCGCCGGCCTGGCGGGCGGCCCGAAGCGCCTGGTGAAACTCTTCCTCGGCGCCGGCAGAGAACTGCGTCACGCGCAGGTCGGCGATGGTCGTGCCGGGCACCATCGCCCAGGTCACGGCCGGCACGACGATGCGCTCGCGGCGGATCGTGATGTCGACGGGAACGTCCGTGCCACGGTGGATCACAGTCAGGGTCACCGTTGTGCCCTCGGCGCCTCGGATGCGCGCGGCGATCTCCGCGACTGTCAATGCCGCGGCGCTCGCGCCGTTGATGCCGACCAGCGCATCGCCGCTGCGAAGGCCGGCACGATCGGCCGGCGAGCGGTCGATCACCGACACGATGACCGGCGTGCCCGACTCGAGGGCGAGGAAGATCCCGATCCCCACGATCGTCCCGTCGAGTGCCTCGGTTTCGCTCTGGGCCTGGTCGGGCGTGAGGAACGCCGTGTGCCCCGGGTCGCCGAGGGCCCCGATCAGGCCGCTGATCGCACCGTAGGTCAGCCGGTTCGGGTCCAACTGGCCGCGCCGGACGAAGTGCTCCTGGGTGAGCCGAAGTGCGTCCCACAACAGGCCCGCGTTGCCCGGCGCGAAGGGTGGAACGGTGGCGCCGGGGCCGATCGTGGGGCCCGGCGTGACCGGCGGCGTCGACGTGGGCGCGCTGATGGGTCCTGACGTGGGTCCCGGGGTCGCGGCGGCGGTCGTGGCCGCCGGGCTGGTCGAAGGCGACGCGGCGGCGGC
>VGPE01000202.1 GCA_016875645.1 Chloroflexota bacterium | reverse complement strand
GCCGGAGCCGTGGGCGATCCAGACCTGCCAGCCGCCGCCGTTGTTCTTCCAGCCCGCGAAGATGACCGTGCCCGACGCGGCCGCGTGGACGGGCATCCCGTAGTCGCCCGCGATATCCAGACCGTAGTGACCGTAGTGGAAGTACTGGCTGATGGAGCCGCCCGGGAGCGGCCAGGCGAAGGCCCCGCCACCGTATGTCGCGGGCGGCACTGCGGAGCGGCGCGGGACCGTCACGGTGTTGCGGCGGACGGGGCTGTTCGGGCTCAAGTCGGCGCCGGCGGCCGCGGGCGGGGTGCCGATGTGCTCGCCCTTGCCGCCCGGAATGATGAGCGTCTGGCCGATGAACACGGTCGTCTCGTCGAGGCCGTTTGCCTCCATGATCCTGCGGAAGTCCACGCCGGTCCTGCGCGCGATGGCCGAGAGAGTGTCGCCGTTCTGCACCACGTGGACCAGGCCGTTGACGGGTGGGATGATCAGCGTCTGGCCGATCTTGAGCGCCGGAGCGTTCTCGAGGCCGTTGGACCAGACGATGGTCGCCGTGGTGACCTTGAACCGCCTGGCGATGTCGGTCGCGGTGTCGCCGTGCTTGACCTTGTACGTGCGCAACTGGTCCTTGCCGTCCGGAACCGTCGTGTCGACGGCGATCGGCTTCACCAGCGTCCCGTCCGCGTTGAAGGGGCCCTGGTCGTCGGTGTTCTCGATCGTCTCGTCGTCGATGACGAAGCGATCGGCCAGCGGCACGCCAGGGGCGCTGGGCTGGCTCGCGTCGTCAGGGCGACTCGTCTCGATCGGCAACAGGTCGAGCGAGACCAGGTTCTGCGGTTCGTCGCCGCCATCTGCCTGGAGCGCCGGCGAGCCCGCCCCGTCCGGGATGGCAAGACCGTCGATCGATCCAGCGGTTCCGCCGAATGCATCGGTGCCATCAACGGATCGGAGCGCGGCCGAGAACACACCGATTCCGATCCGTGTCGGCGACGCCTCCCGCCCGACGTTGCCCGTGGCACCGGCAGACGGGGACAGGGGGGTGACGCCGATCAGCGACGCGACCAGGACCAGGAGTGCGACTCCGCTGGCGACGCTCCGCTCCGCGCGCCGGGAGACGGCGATGGCAGACGCGGCGGCGCGTGCGGACGCCGCTCGCGCCCGCTCCAGATCATGGGCCAGGGCGGTGCGGACCAGGCGCTCCAGGGCGACCGGCGCGGGCTGCTCCGCGGCGATGCCCGAGGCGACGTCCTCACCGTCGATGAAGGTGCGGATACGGCCACCGTCGCGGACCGGACGGCGCTTGAGCCCTGCAGGCTCGGCCTGCCGGATGGACCTGCCGGCGGCATGCTCGCGCGGAGCGGCTCCAGCCAGGCCCAGATCCCAGGGCTCGGCTTCGGGCTCGATGGGGATGCCGACGAGCTCGCCGGTCCGGCGTGCGACTGCGAGGCCGGCCAGCTCCTCGTGGGCCCACGTCGACCCGGACGGGCGCGCACGGCGCGGCTGATCCTCGACGATGGATGGGAGCGTCGCGCCCGATTCCTCCGCCGGCAGACCCAGGTTCACCGGTTCGTACCGCCGCCACGAGCGGCGGGTCAGCCCAGCGGGAGTGCGGTGCCCTGTAGGTTGAGGGGTCGCCTGCCGAGCGAAGTGGTGTGCGTCGCGAGCATCGGTGACGCGAACGCGTGGGTCTGGCCGGCGAAGGTAATCACCGGCGAGGTCGGGCGGCAGGTCCTTGATCTCGGGCGCCCGCCAGATCGTGCGGTCCGGGGCAGCGCGTCGGAGCGGGGGCAGCACGGAACCCGGGCTCCCGGCCGGACGGGACATCGCGAGCTGGGCGCGCGTGTGTGGGATCCGGCGGACGGTACCCGGGACGTGGGGCATGGTCCCCATGTACGCGTGCCCGCCCGATGGGCCGCCCGTGGGACCGTCTGCGGCGGGACTCGCCTCACGTTGCGCCTTCGAGCGCGATCGTCGGGCGGGTGGGTCGATGACTGCGTGGGCTCCGGAGGACGCCGCCGCGACGCCGAGCGCGGCGAGGTACGCCAGCCTGGCGACGGTGGAAACGGACTCGGGTGCGGCGCCCGGGGCCGGAGCCTCGGAGACGGAGGTCGCCGGATCGGCTGGCGGAGGCGACGAGTCGCGCGGGCTTCCGTCGACCAGGGCACGACCGCTCAACCCCCCGGACGCCGTGGGGCGCCGTCGACCCTGGGCGGTGGCGTGCTTCGCGGGTGGTCGTAGCGAGTCGCCGAGAAGCCGCGCCAATGCACGCTTCGCGGCGACCGTCGCGTATCGCAATACGGTCTCCGAGATCGATCGATGGCGAACGGCCCGGGGGCAGTCCCTCGGTGGCCCGGCGAGGTGTACCGTTCGCGGTCGCGGTATTGAGCTGGGGTCTCAAGCGCGTCGGCGCGGCCCGACTCCGGTGACGGCGGGCTCGCGGGTCCGTGTGCACCCTAGCAGATCGACCTCAGGTGGCGCAACCCGTTCAATTCGTCACGAGGTCGGCCGGCGGAGCGATGCGATCATGTCGTGTCTGATTCGCGATTGGCCGCGCGCTGCCGTACAACGTGGGCGTGGGAGCGGTCAGGGCGCGATCGGTTCCCGTCACCATGAGCTGGGTCGACCGGCTCATCCGGTGGATCGAGGCCCTGCCGGGCCCGGCATGGGTGACGTACGCGGTCGCATTCGCGGCCGTCCTGCTCGGCACCCACCTGCCCGCCTGGGCGGACGGATTCCTGCCCCTGGGCGCCGTTGACGCGTATCTCGCGTCGTTGGCGATCTACGTGGTGGGCCCCATCGGCGCCATCCATGTGCTCGACCGTGCGGCTGCCCGCGCCTGGGCGACGTTCAGCCGCGCGACGCGTCTCTCATCGGAGGAATCGGCCCGCGCTGGCCGCGAGCTGACCGAGATGCCGGCGTGGCCGACGGCCGCCTGGTCGATGGCCGGGGTGGCGCTGGCCCTCGTGTACACCGTCGGCCAGTACGGGGCTCCACTGGACCTCGAGGGCGAACCGCTGACCTTCCTGGCGACGCTCGCGATCAGCCTGGTTTCGTTCGGCGAGGCGCTGGCGCTCGTCTACCACACGGTCCGGCAGCTGCGTTTTATCGCGCGGATCGATGGCTATGTCGAGACCGTGGACCTGCTGGATCTCCAGCCACTCCACGCCTTTGCCGGCTTCACGGCAGCTACCGGGAGCGGCCTCCTGGCGTTCGCGTACCTCTCGGCGGCCACGGATCCGGCCACCTTCACGAACCCCGCCCTCTTCGCGGGAACCCTCGCCCTGGTCGGCCTTGCGGTTGCGTGCTTCGTCGTGCCGCTGCTGGGGATGCACGGTCGGATCGTTGCCGAGAAATCGCGCCGCATGGCGGCCGCCAACGCTCGCCTGACCAGGGCGCTTGCCGACCTCGATCGGCGCGCCGACACGAGCGACCTGACCGACGCGGATGCGTTCACCAAGCACCTCGCAGGCCTCATCACGCAGCGCGACCTGCTGGCCCGGGTCTCGACCTGGCCATGGCAGCCCGACACAGTGCGCTGGTTCGGGACCGCCCTGGTGCTGCCGGTCGGGCTGTGGCTGGTGTTCCGGCTCCTGGAGCGCGCCCTCGGCTGAGTCCTGCGCCCCCTGCCGGGTTCGGCTCCGGGGACGCGGGTCAAACAACCTCGTCGGGCGTGTCGTTGCCGCTAGGCGTCGAGGCTCTTCGTGAGCCCGGCCAGGAACTGGGCGTTGTTCTCGGTCTTGGCGAGCCGGTTGAGGAGCAGCTCGATGCCTTCGTTCGTGCCGACCGCGGACAGCATCCGGCGCATGGTCCAGACCATCCGCAGCGTGCCCTCCTCGAGGAGCAGCTCCTCGCGCCGGGTGCCCGATCGCTGGACGTCGATCGCGGGGAAGATCCGCTTCTCGGCCAGCTTTCGATCCAGGATCAGCTCGCTGTTGCCGGTGCCCTTGAACTCCTCGTAGATCACGTCGTCCATGCGCGAGCCGGTGTCGACGAGGCAGGTGCCGATGATCGTGAGCGAACCGCCCTCCTCGATGTTCCGCGCGGCGCCGAAGAACCGCTTGGGCGGGTAGAGGGCGATGGGATCGATGCCGCCCGAAAGGGTGCGGCCGGACGGCGGCAGGGCCAGGTTGTAGGCGCGCGCCAGCCGGGTGATCGAATCCAGCAGAATCACGACGTCGCGGCCTGTCTCGACCTGGCGCTTGGCGATCTCGAGCGCCATCTCGGCCACGTGGGTGTGGTTCTCGGTCGGCTCGTCGAAGGTGGAGCTGATGACCTCGCCCTTGACGCTGCGCCGCATGTCCGTGACTTCCTCCGGCCGCTCGCCGATGAGGGCGACCATGAGGAGCACCTCGGGATAGTTCGTGGAGATCCCGTTGGCGATGTGCTTGAGCAGCATCGTCTTGCCGGCCTTGGGCGGGCTGACGATCAGCGCGCGCTGCCCCTTGCCCAGCGGGTTGACGAGGTTGATCAGCCGCTGGGAGAGGTTCTTGGGGTCGCTCTCGAGGTTGATCAGCTTGTCCGGGTGGACCGGCGTCAGATCACCGAAGTGCGGCCGGCGGCGCGCCGTCTCGACGTCCACGCCGTTGACCGAATCGACCCGCAGCAGGCCCCAGTACTTCTCCCCTTCTCGCGGGGCGCGGACGGCGCCGCTGACCCGGTCGCCGATGCGGAGCCCGAAGCGGCGCACCTGGGACGAGGACACGTAGATGTCGTCCGGGCTGGGCAGCAACCCGTGGCGACGCATGAAGCCGTAGCCCTCGTCAACCACGTCCAGGATGCCGGTTGCGTAGAGGTAGCCGGCGCGCTCCGACTGGCGCTGGAGGATCCGGTAGACCAGATCGTCCTTCCGGTCAGCGGCGGCAGTGTCAAGTTCGAGGTCGCGGCTCACCGAGCGCAGCTCGGTCACGCTCATCGCGCGCAGGTCTGAAACGTCGAGGTCGTTCCGCTCGCGGGCGGCTTCGAGTTCCTGCAGTTCGTCGAATTCGGTGACGGGGCCGCGGCCGGCTGACATGCGGCGCCGCGGGCGCCGGTTTCGCGAACGGGGGTCAGAACCGTTGGAGGGCATGGACAGGGCAGCACCTAGGGAGACGCCACACCGGATCGCGCGCAATGGTGCGCAGCGGAGGCCGAAGTGGGATTGGCGGAGCATACGAGCCGCCCGGGGGCACGTCAAGGAACTGCACTCGTCCGCTGTCGGCGGCCAGTGACTCTGTCCCGTTAGTCGGCCAGTGACTTTGTCACCGTTGGGCTCAGGTTAGCCGCGGCGC
>VGPE01000201.1 GCA_016875645.1 Chloroflexota bacterium | reverse complement strand
TGAGCCCGCACCTGCACCATAGCGGCGGCACGGTCTGCGAACCCGTCGATCTGCCCGTGAACAAGCGGCACTTCGACATGGTCTACAGCCACATGCGCTGGTCGGACAAGCCGTTCATGGGCTCCGTGACGCATCCCGATCGCGCACGCGACTCGGTCGCGATGGCGCGGATCCTGTTCGGCGAGCCCTATCTCGAGGATCACTGCGTCCTGCTGAGCCTGGTCAACGCGAACTCGCCGCTGGTCTGGGACGCGACGATGGTCGGGGCAGCACGCGCCTACGCGGAGGCGAACCAGGGCGTGCTCGTCACGCCGTTCATGCTGGCCGGCGCGATGGCGCCCGTGACGACCGCTGCCGCGACGGCCCAGACGCTGGCCGAGGCCATGGCCGGCATGACGTTCGTGCAGCTGGTCCGACCCGGGGCACCGGTGGTGTTCGGCAGCTTCGCCTCGTCGTTGTCGATGCAGTCGGGCGCGCCCACGTTCGGCACTCCCGAGCCCAGCCTCCTGCTCTATGCGGCTGCCCAGCTCTCGCGGCGGCTCGGAGTCCCGTTCCGATCGGGCGGCAACCTGTGTGCCTCAAAGGTGCCCGATGCCCAGGCGGCATATGAGAGCGCAAACACGTTCCAGGCCACCATCCTTGCGGGCATCAACTTCGTCCTCCACGCCGCAGGCTGGCTCGAGGGCGGTCTCACGATCGGCTACGAGAAGTTCATCATGGACGCCGACCAGTGCGGGATGGCTGCGGTATTCCTGAAGGGGATCGATCTCTCCGAGAACGGCCAGGCGATCGACGCGATCCTGACCAACGGTCCCGGCCAGCACTTCCTCGGCCACCCTCACACGCTCGCCAACTTCGAGACCGCGTTCTATCGCTCCGAGATCGCCGACAACAACAGTTACGAGCAGTGGCTCGAGGGCGGCTCACTTGACGCGGCACAGCGTGCCAACCCGATCTGGAAGCGCATGCTCCTCGAGTACGAGGCGCCGCCCATCGACCCCGGCGTCGATGAGGCCCTCGTCGAGTACATGACGCGGCGCAAGGCCGCGTTCCCCGACTCGGACGTCTGACGATGGCTGGCCTGCCGGGGCGCTTCCGGCGCCGCGGCCGGCTCACGCCCCGCGGCCGAGACGCGCTCGTCCGGGCACTGGACGCGTCAACGTTCGAGGTACTGCCTCTGGGCAACGTCGGGGGCCAGATCCAGGCCCTGCCGCCGGGCGCCCGGCTCTCCGTGACCGCCTCGCCGGCCAAGGGCCTGGAGGCGACGCTGGACCGTGCCGCGGCCCTCGCCACGGCCGGGTTTGAGGCTGTGCCCCATCTGTCCGCGCGGATGGTGCGTGATCAGGCCCACCTGCGCGGGCTCCTCCGGCGAATGAGCGATGCCGGCCTGACGGAGGCGTTCGTGGTGGGCGGCGACGGCGAGGCGACCGGCTCGTACTCGGATGGCCTGTCCCTCCTGCGCGCGATCGCCGAAACCGGCGCGCTCCCGGGCCCGATCGGCATCCCCTGCTACCCGGACGGCCACGCGTCCATCCCCGAGGCGCGGCTCATCGCGGCACTGCGTGAGAAGTCCGTGTTCGCGTCCTACATGACAACGCAGCTCTGTTTTCGTCCGGCCGCCATCGAGGCGTGGGTCCGGGCCCGGCGCGCCGAGGGCTTCGCTCTGCCCGTCGTCATCGGCATGCCCGGCGTCACCGAGCCGCACCGCCTGCTGTCGATCAGTGTCCGCATCGGCGTCGGGGATTCCGCCCGGTTCCTGCGCAAGAACGCCGGCCTGGTGGCGCGCCTCGTGCGCTCGGGAGGGTTCTATCGGCCCGACGGGTTGTTGCGCGGCCTGGCGCCGCTGCTCTCGGATCCGTCAGCGAACGTGCGCGGGCTCCATCTCTACACGTTCAACCAGATTGCTGCCACGGCTGCATGGCGGGCGGCGCTTCTCGCCCGCCTGCGCCCGGATCCGCCGGCGGGGACGCCCGAGCGCTGGGTTCCGGCTCGGAAGGGGGCAGGCTGGCTCACACCCGGCGAGCCACGCGGGACATGAAGACGCGCCCGGCCGTTGCCGGGCGCGATGTTCGTTGCAGGCGGCTCCGCCCGGGATTGACCTAGGACGGCTGCGGCTGCGCGCTCACCTGCGGGTTACTGGGGGTCCCGTCGGTCGAGTGTTCCCTGTTCCCGGCGCCGCCGAAGCCGACGTACCAGACGGCGAACCCGATCGCGAGCAGTGCGATCGCGATGCCGAGCACCATCCCGGCCCCAGGCCGGAGCCTCCGTCCCTCGTGACGATCACGTCAGCCATCGGCGGTTCACCTCCCTGTCGAACGGTCGGACATCGTCGCCCCACACGTTCTCGGGTGACGGTAGGGCCGCCGACTTCGCGGAGATGTCAACGCCGACGCTGGCCCGAGTGAAAGATCTGTCGCACCGCGAATCGAACGGCCGGGGCCCGAGGACCCCGGCCGTTCGGGTGAGTGTGGGTTCCGGGTCGGAGTTACCGCACCTGGCTCCGTCGGCGGCCGACGGCAAGGAGCGGCGCGGCCACGGCGATGCCGGCCAGGATGACCAGAAGCTGAACTGAACCGCCCTGGGTTTGGTGGAGACCCCGGTGATTGGATTTCACGCGGCCTCGGTGGTCGCGCGTAGCTGATGGTAGGCGGCCTCGAACTCGGCCGGCGGCAGGTAGCCGCAGGCCTCGTGGAGCCGGGTGGTGTTCCACCAGTCGACCCAGCCCGCGGTCGCGAGCTCGACCTCGTCGGCCGAGCGCCAGGGGCCAGCGTGGCGAGCGATGAGCTCGGCCTTGTACAACCCGTTGACCGACTCGGCCAGGGCGTTGTCATAGGAGTCGCCGCGGCTGCCCACCGAGCTGACCGCGTCGGCCTCGGCGAGGCGGCCCGTGTAGCGGATCGAGAGGTACTGGACGCCCCGGTCGGAGTGGTGGACGAGCTCGGCGAGCCCGGGCCCGCGGGCCCAGATCGCCATCTCGAGGGCGTCGAGGGTGAGCGCCGTATGGAGGCTCGTGGCGACCCGCCAGCCGACGATCGCCCGGCTGAACGCGTCGACGATGAACGCCGCGTAGCAGAAGCCGCGCACCGTCCAGACGTAGGTGAGGTCGGCGACCCACAGGCGGTTGGGCGCCGGGGCGCTGAACACCCGCTCCACGAGGTCGGCCGGCCGCTGCTCGACCGTCGCGGGCTTGGTGGTCCGGACCCGCCTGGTGCGGGTCGCCCCCTGCAGGCCGACGAGGCGCATCACCCGGGCGACCTGGTCGCGCCCCGCGTCCATGCCGAGGCGGCCCAGGGCCTTCCAGAGCTTGCGGACCCCGTACACCCCGAAGTTCGCCCGGTGGACCCGGCCGATGACGTCGGCCAGCGTGGCGTCGGTCACCGAGCGGGCCGAGGGAGCCCGGCTCCTGGCGGCGTAGTAGGAGGAGGGGCGACCGCCAGGGTCCGGCAGATCGGCTCGACCCCGAACGAGCTCCGGTGCCCGTCGATGTAGCGGATCATCGCTTCGAGCGGCGGTCGAGCTCCGCCCCGAAGAAAGCCGCGGCGCTCTTGAGGATCTCGTTGGCTCGCCGCAGCTCGAAGTTCTCGCGCTCGAGCTCACGGATGCGCTCGCGTTCGACAGTGGAGAGCCCGGGCCGGGTACCCCGGTCGATCTCGGCCTGGGCGACCCACTTGCGGAGCGACTCGTCCCCGATGCCCAGGGTCCGGGCCACCCGGGTGATCGCCCCGTGGCGCTCGCCCTGCTCGACGGCAACCTCGCCGACCATCCGGACGGCCCGCTCTCTGAGCTCGGGCGGATAGCGTCGTTGTGAACGATGGGACTGCTGATGCTCTGGCATGACTCCATCTTCCTCCAAGCGATGGAGTCTCCACCGAAGTCAGTACGGTTCAGAGACTGATCTTTGGCAGGGCGTCGACGACGAGCCAGCCTGCGGCGCGACCGACGTAGATCAGCTGCTCAGTAGACAGCCCGGTCCGCGCACGCAGATCGGCGAGGTGGCGTTTCGCTGTGCTCGGCCGGACGCCGACCCGCGCCGCCGCATCCGCGACTGAGCCTCCACTGGCCACGAACGCCGCGAGCACGTCGACCTGCCGGGCGGTCGGCGTCCGCGGGAGTGTGCCGCGCAAGTACCCATCTCTCACACCGGGCTCACCCGGCTCCGGGTGATCAGCCCCAGGACCACCGCTGTGACGGCGAGGATCGCCCCGATCTGGTCGGGCGCGAGGTTGAGGCCGAACGCGACGACCAGGGCGATCACCGCCTGGACGAGGGCGAGCACCATCGCGGGCTCACGACCCCAAATCGTGCCGGGCTGGCTATCCATCACCGGTCACGCTCCATACGCGGCGGCCGCGAGGTCGGCGGCCGCCTTGACCGCCGCGGCCGCCGTCTTCTCGGCGGCGTCGACCTACGCCTGGCTGAACGGCGTGGGGTCCGGCGCCGGGCGGATGTTGGTGACCTCGGACGCCTTCGCGAACATGGCGCGACCCTGATGGACGCCCTTCGCATCGACGTACTCGACGATGCGGACCGTGCTCGCCGGCTGGCCGAGATAGGGCATGTCGCGGCCCGGGTCCACCTGGATGTTGTCGGGCGAGGGTTCGAGCGCAGACGTCGCGTACAGCCAGGTGCCCGCGGGCACGGTGGCGATGGAGGACACCTTGGGCACGGGGTAGCTGTTCACGGTCTCCTCCGGAGCGGTCGGCGCTGGTGCCAGGGAGGCGAGGTAGCGGGCCTGCGGGAACCCGGTCGCGTCGTCCGCCCAGGGCCGCCAGCAGGAGGGTTTGAGGCGCCCGGCGATGTAGTGGTGGTCGATGAGGTGGTTGCGGTCGACCGGGACCGCACGGAGCTCACGGGCGATCGCGCCTTCCGTGCCGGCGCGGAACCGGATCCCGGCGCCTTTGAGCTCGGCGAGGTCGCCGCGCAGCAGCAGGGCATCGAGCGCGATCGAGGCGGCGATGACGGCCTCGGGCACCACGCCCTTACCGGAGCCGGCCGCGCGGCCGCCGTTGTCATGATGCTCGATGCTGACCGTGCGGCTGTTGAGGAGGCGCGTCGGGTAGCGGTCGTCCCAGGAACCTGATGGATCCCAGTTGCCGTTGCCCCAGGCCTGATCGCCCAGGCGCACGTACTGGTGGACGTGGGCGGTGGTCGGGCGGGGGACGCATCACCACCTCCACGGTCGAGATGCATCCCCATTCGACGGCCAGACCTAGTTTCCGGTCCAACGTTTCTTCAAGGGCCACTAGGAGCCTGCGTCGGTAATCGCCGCCAGGGCGGGAGCCCAGGCGGCTGACGACGGAAACGGGGGAAGCGGGATGGCCCGAAGGCCGATCCGGGCCGGAACATGGTGGC
>VGPE01000200.1 GCA_016875645.1 Chloroflexota bacterium | reverse complement strand
CCGCCGGGACGGTCTCGGACTCCGAGGTACCGCCGTGGCTGGGCTGGCCGTCCCGGCTCCTGCCGCCGCGCGACCCCGGCCGAGGCACCGCTCGTGCCGCCGCGCGCGACCCCGGCCGAGGCACCGCCGTCCCAGGTCCTGCCGCCGCGCGCGACCCCGGCGGAGGCACCGCCGTCCCCGGTCGCGGCGGGTCCAGACGTAGGACCCGCCCTCATCTCGCTGCGCGACGTGTCCCGGCGCTATTCGGGCGCCACCGAGGTGGCGGCACTCGAGCATGCCAGCCTGGAGATCCGCGCGGGCGAGTTCGTGGTGGTGCTGGGTACATCCGGCAGCGGCAAGACGACGCTCCTGAACCTCATCGGGGCGCTTGATCAACCCAGCAGTGGCGAGATCGTCATCGCCGGCCGCCGGATCTCCGGCGCGTCAGCCGGCGACCTCGCGAAGTACCGGCGCGAATCGGTGAGCTTCATCTTCCAGACGTTCAACCTGTTCCCGGCCCTGACAGCGGTCGAGAATGTCGAGTTCGGTGCGAACGCGGCACGGCGGAAGAACGCGACGCGGGCTGCGGTCGAGATGCTCAACCGGGTCGGGCTGGGGCATCGGCTGACGCACTTCCCCCATTCGCTGTCCGGCGGCGAGCAGCAGCGCGTGGCCATCGCCCGGGCACTCGCCACCGGCAACCCGATCGTGCTCGCCGACGAGCCGACGGGCGAATTGGACTTCCGCACGGGCCTGGCCATCCTCGAATTGCTGCAATCGCAGGCCGGCACGGGCCGGGTCGTGATCGTCGTCACGCATAACCGGGAGATCGCGCGCGTCGCCGACCGAGTGATCGAGCTCTCGAGCGGGCGCATTGTTTCGGACCGGCGCGTCGAAGGCGAACGGCCGTCGCTGGCGGACCTTCATTGGTGACGCCTCGCCGGGCGCCATGAGGAACCTGGCGTTCTGGATCCGGTGGTCGTGGCGGGACCTCCGCGAACGCTGGCTGCTCGTGTCGGCCATCGCGCTCACGATCGGCATCGGCACCGGCGCGTACGCAGGCCTGACCAGCACGTCCGCATGGCGGCACGCCGCGAACGACGCCAGTTATGCGGCCGCGCGCATGTTCGATGTCCGGGTCCGACTGGGCAGCGGGAACACGGTGCCCGCCGGCGGCCTGGAAACGATGGCCCACTCGATCGAGAACCGCGAGTGGATCGTTCAGGCCGAGGAGCGGCTGGTGATCTCGACCCAGGTCGACGCGTCATACGGCGGCGAAACGACGATCGTGCCGGGCGTGGTCATCGGGGTCGACCTCACGCGCGATGAGCCGCCGATCGCCGGCATGTCGGCCCGCGTCGGCCGCGTCCTTGGTGCTCAGGATGCAGGACGCAAGGTGGCTGGGCTCGATTTTCACTTCGCCCGCGTGAAGAACCTGCCACCGCAGGGCACGATCAGGATCGCCGGCGGAACCGAGCTCGAGTACGTCGGCCAGATCCTGACGCCCGAGTACTTCCTGGTCACCACCTCCTCCGGCGGCCTGCTGGCGGAGGCGAATTTCGCCGCCCTCGTGGCGCCGATCGACACGCTGCAGGACGCCATCGGCAAGCCCGGTGCAGTCAACGACATCGTCCTGCGACTCGCCGACGGCGCCGACGCTGGCGTGGTCCGAGAACAGGTCGAGACCGCGATCCGTGCGGCGCTGCCCGGGACGACGGTGGCTGCCGACCTGGCCACTGACGATCGCGCCTACAAGGTCCTCTACCAGAACATCAACACCGACGATCGCTTCTACCTGGTGTTCGCCCTGGTGATCCTGGGTGGCGCCACCCTGGCCGCCTTCAACCTGACCAGCCGGATCGTCGAGTCCCAGCGCCGCCAGATCGGCATCGGCATGGCGCTTGGGCTGCAGCCCCGCTGGCTGGCATTCCGGCCGTTTCTGGTCGGAGCCCAGGTCGCACTGCTCGGCGTGGCTCTCGGAATCGGAGTCGGGCTGATCATCAACCGGGGCATGGACGGCCTTCTCCAGCGGTACTTCCCGCTGCCGATCTGGAGCGCCCCGTTCCAGGCAGCAACGTTTGCCCAGGCCGCCGTGCTCGGGTTCGTGCTGCCGTTCGCCGCATCGCTCTACCCGGTGTGGCGAGCCGTCTCCGTGCCGCCCATTCAGGCCATCCGGACCGGCTTCATGAGCGCGCGAGGCAGCGGGCTCGCTCCACTGGCCAGCTGGATCCGGCTGCCGGGCGGCACAACGGCGCAGATGCCCGTTCGCAACATCCTGCGTACGCCACGCCGGACGATCCTCACAGCCCTCGGGGTCGGCGCCGCGATCGCCGTCTTCGTCGGCACGACGGGGATGACCGACACGTTCCTCCGCACGATCGACATCGGCGAGAGCGAGACCGTGAAGAGCGCTCCTCGCCGCCTTTCGGTTTCGACATTCGGGTTCGAGTCGGCGACCGTGCTCGAGCACCGGCTCCTGGCGACCGGCGTCCTCGAGCGTGTCGAAACCCAGATCGTGGTGCGCGCGACGGCACACCATCGACGGCGCGAACTCGATCTCGTCGTCAGCCTGATCAACGTGCATGACGGCGCCTGGACGCCCACGGTGACGAAGGGGCGGGCGCCGGTCGCCACCGCTCCCGACGACCGGCCGGAGATCCTGATGTCGGAGTCCGGCGCCGCCGAAATCGGGGTCGACGTCGGCGACATCGTCCGACTTCGGCATAACTTCCGCAGCGGCAGCCAGATCCGCGAGTGGGACACGGAGGTCGTCATCGTCGGCCTCCAACCCGTCCCGCTCAAGTACAGCGCTTACATGGACATCGGGGAGGCGCGGCGGTTCGGGCTGCGGGGCATGACCAACCAGATATCGGTGGTCCCAGCGGCCGATGCTTCGGTCGACGACGTGCAGCGAGAGCTCTTCGACGTGAGCGGAATCGCTTCTGCCGAGCCGGTGACGGCCACGGCTCGGGTCTTCCGAAACATCGTGGACCAATATCTCGGACTGCTCGGCATCGTCCAGGTGACCGCCCTCGCGCTTGCGCTCTTGATCGCGTTCAACAGCGCGACCATCGCGCTCGACGAACGGTCGCGTGAGCACGCCACCAGGTTCGCGTTCGGAACCAGGCTGCGAACGGTGCTCGGGATGGCGGTCGCCGAAAGCGCGATGATCGGGCTCGTCGGGACGATCATCGGAATCATCGGTGGGCGCGTCCTGGTCGAGTTCATCACACGGTTCATCCTCGTCGAGGTGGTCCCCAACATCGGGTTCACGGTGGTCCTGAGCGTCGCCACGATCATCGGTGCGATGGTGCTGGGCGTCGCGATCGTCGGCCTTGCCCCCATCATCGGCACCCAGCGACTTCGCGAGACCAATATCCCGAACGCTCTGCGCGTGGTCGAGTAGTCCGCGGCGCTACGGCGCTCCGGGCGACTCCTCGAAGCCGAGGCCACGCGACACGTCGGCTGCCGCACGTCGCGCCACCTCGCCGAGGTCGCGTTCGCGCTGCGCGCTGGTCCGGTTGTCCGGCCAGCTGATCACGAGGTCGCCGATGACGCGCCCGGCCGCATCGCGGATCGGAGCCGACGCGCCAACGGCGCCCTGGAAGCGCTCCCCGCGGCTGACGACGTAGCCGCGAACCCTCGCCTCTGCAAGCTCGTGCCGGAGCTGCGCCACGGGCATGGGCCGCAGCCCGGGGACCGGGTCCGGCAGCGCGACCAGGATCGCTTCCTGCTCCTCGGCGGGCAGGAAGGCCAGGATGCCCTTGCCGGTCGAGCCGACGTGCACGTCGCCCCAGTCGCGCAGCGACTCCCAGATGTAGCGCACTGGGTGCGCCGACTCGGCGGCGTCGGCCGCGAAGAACTGGCGTCGACCGGGTGCGTAGAGACACAGGATTACGGTCTCGCCGCTGGCGGCTGCCACCCGCTCGAGGATGGGCCGCGCGATGTGCGTCACGTCCACCCGGGCACTCACGATCAGCGACATCCGGACCAGCAGCGGGCCCACGCGGAAATGCCCCGGACGGCGGGTCGGGGCCAGCATGTCCAGTCGCGCCATCTCGTGGAGGATCCGGTGGACCGCGCTTCGGGGCAGCCCGACCGAGGCCGCCAGGTCGCGCACGCCCCATTCCTCGCGCCGCAGAAAGGCGTTGAGAACTTCGGTCCAGCGGGCCATGGGGCTCAGCCGTGCCGCCCGGGTCGGCCCCGATCCCTCGCGTCGGGACCTGCGGCGCGGCGCGCCGGCGCACCGGAACGCGCGTCGGGCCGTGTGGCGGCGGAGGCCGTCATCGTTGACGCTCACGGTCGGCGGCAGGTACCATGCTCAGACCCTACCACTGATTCGGGACAGCCGTCCCATTTTCTCAGAGCCGGAACGGGCGGATCGAGGGGACAGCGTGGCGGTCAGGAGCGCGGGACGAACCGACGAGGATCGAGCGGACGACGGCCGCACGGCGCGATCGGCCAGCGGCCGCGGCCCGGCGACGGCCGGGACGGCTGACGCCGCGATCATCCCGCTCCTCGAGGAGATCCAGGACCGCGTCCAGTGGCTCGCGATCCGCATGATCCATGAGGCGAACGTGGTGCGGCCCAACCGCGACGGCGTCAAGGTGGGCGGCCATCAGGCCTCGAGCGCATCGGTCATCACGATCCTGACCGAGCTGTACCTGCGCTGGCTCCGCCGGGGCGACATGATCGCGGTCAAGCCGCACGCGAGCCCGGCGTTCCACGCGCTGCAGTACCTGATGGGCAACCTCGACCGCAGCTACCTGACGCGGCTGCGCGAGTTCGGCGGGCTGCAGTCCTACCCCAGCCGCACCAAGGACCCCGACCCGGTGGACTTTTCCACTGGCTCGGTCGGCCTGGGGGCGGTCGCGCCGTTGTTCGCGAGTCTCGCCGACCGCTACTCGCGCGCCCACTTCGGGGAGGCGGCCACCCGCTGGCCGGAGCGCCGGTTCGTCGCCCTCGTGGGCGACGCCGAGCTCGACGAGGGCAACATCTGGGAGGCGGCGATCGAGGACGCCCTGGCCGGCCTGGGCAACGTGACGATGATCGTGGACGTCAACCGGCAGAGCCTGGACCGCGTCGTGCCGGGCATCCGCGTGATCCAGCTCGAAGGCCTCTTCCGGGCCGCCGGCTGGCAGGTGATCGAAGCCAAGTACGGCCGCCGCCTCCAGCAGCTCTACGCTGGCCCGGGGGGCGGCGCCCTCCGCCGCCGGATCGACGACATGTCCAACGAGGAATACCAGGTCATGATCCGCCGGCCGGGACCCGACGCCCGCAGCAGGCTGATCGAGCGCGCCCCCGAGGCCGACCGCGACGACCTGCGCCGCAGTGTCGCCGACGTCCCCGACGACGGCCTGACGCGCTGGATGGGCGACC
>VGPE01000199.1 GCA_016875645.1 Chloroflexota bacterium | reverse complement strand
CCCCGACAGGCCCGCCGACCGCCGCCCCGACCGCCACCCCGGCCGCGAAGCCCGCGCCGGTCTCGACCACCTCGAAGACGCGGTCCTCCACGGGTCGCCCACGCACCGAACCGAGCTCACCCATGCCGGCGGCCGGTGTCGCCGCGACGGCTCCGCCGACCGCGGGTTCCGGCTGGGTCGCCATGGTCGCCTCGGGCTCACCGGCCCCGGTAGCCAGGTCCTTCATGTCCGACATGGCCGTTTCCTCCATCCCGAATGGAGCCGTCCCCATGCCGCCCAGCGTCGTCCGGCGAGTTGCCGTGGCGCAACGTGGCGCCATGCGATGGCGCCACAATAGACCCGGACGGGCGACCGGGCCAGAGCCGTTCGGACTTCGCTGGCCCGCGGACCAGCGGTCCGCGGCCACGCGCGCGGCCACGCGTCCGCGAGGGGTGGGGTCGCGACGCGGCGCCAGCGGAACGGTGACCAGACGCCGAGCCGGGGTGCCGGGGTATTCCCGGCGTCGTCGTCGGTCTCCGTCGTCTACGGGCGCGGCGCCGTGAACGCGAACGCGCGCGCCGGGTTGGCCACGACCAGCGTGTCGACCTGGGCATCAGTGGCACCCAGTTCGCGCAGCCGCGGCAGGAATGCGTCCTGGAGGAACGTGAAACCCACGCCGCCGTACGCCTTGAGCGACGTCTTCCAGCAGATGTCGAGCGAGAGGAGCACGCGCTCGAGGTAGCCGGCGTCGATCAGCCGCGGCACGGCGTCCGCGCACAGGGCGGTCAGGCTGGGGGCGGCGATCGCCGGCTCGCGGCCCAGGTTGTCGAACGCGATGTAGACGCCGCGCCCCAGCAATTCCGTCAGGAACGGGATGTCGGTCGCCTCGTTGTCGGCGTGGCCCAGGACCACGTTCTCGGGTGCGACGCCCTCATCGAAGACCATGTCCAGGATCTCGTGCTTCTCGGCGCCCACGCCGCCCAGGTGAATCAGCACGGGGGCGCCGGTGATGCGGCTGGCGCGCGCAGCGGCGCGCATGCTCTTGCGCTCGTTGGTGATGAGCGGGTTCCCGTTGATGCCGATTTCGCCGATGACGCCGGCGCGGACATCGGTCTGGGTCCGGCCGTCATGGATGCCCGTGGTCACGTCGCGCACGATCGTGTCGGTGAGTTGCTCCACGCTGCGGCGGTCCATGTCGGCGGGGTGGTAGACGCGCTGGTAGTAGCCGGTGCCCGCCACGATGTGGAGGCCGGTCGCCTCCGAGACGCGGCGCAGGGCCAGGGGAGCGCGTTTGCTGCCGATGCTGGTGACATCGATCACGGTCCGGCCGCCGACCGCGGCATAGGCACGCAGCTCCTCGATCGCCGTCGCCTCGTCGGCCAGGAGGTAGTTGTCCGCGATGGGGCCGGCGGCGCGGGCGATGTGCAGGTTGGCGAGGGTGAGCGGCGCGTTCCAGTGCGAAAGCTCGGTGACCGGGAAGTCCTCGTCGGGATCGACCGGTACCAGCCGGTCGTCGCGGACGGTCCAGCGCCGATAGGGGAGGTGGGTCTGGCGCAGGTCGATGAAGATGTGCTCGTGGGTGAGGGTGAAGCCCATTTCGGCGGGGTCGATGGGACCTCGGACGGTCTGGACCTTTCCGGACAGGTTCTGCACGATGGTTCCTTCCAACGGCTTGTCGCTGGGACGCGGAGGCATTGTCGCGCCCCCGGCGGGCGGCCGTGGACCAGGCCGGCACCACCGATCCCCAACCGAAGGAGCGAGTCATGGACCTCGGAGCGTTCTCCGTCAGCCTCGCCGTGAAGGACCTGGAGGCGTCACGGCGCTTCTACGAGCAGCTGGGGTTCACGCCCTTCGCCGGCGACGCGGCGCAGGGTTGGCTGATTTTGCACAACGGCAGCCACGTCATCGGCCTCTTCCAGGGCATGTTCGAGAAGAACATCCTCACCCTCAACCCGGGCTGGGACCAGGCGGCGCAGCCGGTGGCCGCGTTCACGGACGTGCGCGAGCTCCAGCGGCAACTGCGGGCGCAGGGGGTCACGTTCGTCTCGGAAGCCGATGAGGCGACGAAGGGGCCGGCGAGCTTGATCCTCGAGGACCCGGACGGCAACCCGATCCTGCTGGATCAGCACGTCTAGGTCCAGGTCGCAGACGACCCCGGGACGTGCGGTTGGACGCGAGCCGCCTGTCGCCTCTGGTCAGCCCAGGCGCCGGATCCCCGCGACTGCGTCGAAGCCCCGATCGAAGCTCATCACGGCCGCGATGCCCTGGCGCTGCATCACCGCCAGATGAACCGCGTCGCGTGCGGAGATCCCGGCCATGGTCGTGACGAGCTCCCGCGCCCGTTCGACGTGGTCAAAGTCAACGGCGTGAACTTCGTCCACCAGGTCTGCCAGCAGCTTGAACGCAGGCTCGATGGCGTCGCGCCGGTTGATCGCCACGTAGCGATGGAGGATTTCCTGGAAGACCTCGGCGTCGGTCACGAGCCGCTCACCCGCGTCCACGCTGGCCTCGATGAGCCGTCGCGCAGCGTCCTTGTTCGGGTGCGTCGCACCTACAAGGTACATCGGGACATTCGAGTCGATGAGGATCATCGGCGCGTCGCCGGCCGACCGGTGCGGCGGCCACCTGCCGGCTGCGGCGGTGCGTACCCCTGCTCGATCTCGCCGAGCATCGCCTCGATGTCGCCGGTCGGGAATTCGTACCGGGTTCCCTGGCGCAGGGCAGCCAGCTTGCGCTCGGCGGTGGCGGTGGGCTCCCGGCGGGCGCCGCGCAAGGCTCCCCGGACCCATTCCGCTACGGTCAGCTTCTGCGCCCGGGCGGCGGCGCGGATGTCGTCGAGTTCATCGTCGTCCAGCAGAACCTGCAGTCGGCGCGTCATGGTCATGAGTGTCTCTGACTCATCGGAATGAGTCAAGCATGTCGACGAGCCGTGCGACGATGCTGCGGGGCCGCCGCGGCAAGGAGGGGCAACTTCCGGCGTGCCGCGCCACGGCTGCTTCGCGGCATCGCCTCGCCGTTAGATTTCGTGCGAGCCAGCGCAGGCCGGAGGAGGAGAGCGGAACGGCAGTGGCCAACGACCCCGGAGCGGGCCGCGTCGCGTGGTTCCAGGGCGCGATCCGACCCGAATCAGAGGTGCTCATCTCGTTCCGAGACGGCGCTGCGGTGCACGCCGACGGCGTCTACGACACGGAGCGGACCTTCAACGGCCGCGTCTTCCGCCTGGACGAGCATCTCGATCGGCTGTGGCGATCGCTTGCGTATGTCGGGATCGAGGCGCCCGTCTCGCGCGCGGAGCTAGCCGAGATCAGCCTTGAGGTCGCTGCCCGCAACCACGAGATCTGCGGCCGGGACATCTGGGTGACCCAGCGGATCAGCAGCGGCGTCCCGCACGACTACGGCGGCGACGGCCGGCCCAGCCTGATCGTGGAGTCCCTGCCGCTGCCGTTCGAGTCACGGGCGCCGTTCTTCCGCGACGGGATCCGGCTGATCACGCCGCCACTCCGGCGCGTCCCGCCCTGGGCGCTGAGCCCGCAGGCCAAGACCGTCAACTACCTCAACCCGCTGCTGGGCGGGCGTCACGCGGCACGGATGGACGCGGGCGCCTGGCCCATCCTGCTCGACGAACACGGCAATCTTTCGGAGGGCGGCGGCGCGAACGTGTTCGCCGTCCGGGGCGGCGTCGTGATGACGCCGCGTGCGGAGTTCGTGCTGCCGGGGATCACGCGCGGCGTGGTCATGGAGCTGGCCGCCGGCTTGGGTCTGACGGTCGAGGAGCGTGACATCGGGCTGTACGAGGCGCTCACCGCGGACGAGCTGTTCATCACCGCCACCAGCGTGTGCGTCTGCCCGGTGGTGTCGCTCAACGGCCGGCGGATCGGCGGCGACGGAGCGGCCGTGCCCGGCCCCGTCACCCATCGCCTCCAGGGGGCGTTCAGCGAGCTGGTGGGCCTGGACATCGTGGCCCAGTACCTGGACCACCTGGACGCGGCTGCCGGCGCGGCGGCCCGGGCGCCGTTCGTATGACGTCCCGGCTGCCCGGCACACACGTCATGACCGTCCGGGGCCCGGTCGCGCCCGAGCAGATCGGCTTCACGCTCCCGCACGAGCACCTCTACGTGCGGTTCTGGGAGATCGACGCGCGCTATGACTCGCCGCACCTGCTGGACGACGACGACGTCCTCGCCGACGAGCTGGCCACCTTCCAGGCGCAGGGCGGCACCTGCCTGGTGGACCTGACCACGCCGAACATCGGTCGGCAGCCCGCCCGCCTCCGCGCGCTGTCGGAACGGACTGGGCTCGCGGTCGTCATGGGCTGCGGCTGGTACCGCCGGACCTACTACCTGCCCGAGGAAGGCCTGGAGCGGCGGCCGGTGCAGGAGCTGGCGGACGAGCTGCTGCGCGAGATCGCGGCGGGGGTGGGCGAGACCGGCGTCCGGCCGGGCGTCATCGGCGAGATCGGCGCCGAGAAGAGCTGGGTCTCGCCGATCGAGGAGCGCGTGCACCGGGCGGCGGCGCGCGCGCAGCGGGCCACCGGCTACCCGCTGGCGACGCACTCCCGCCTGAGCGAGGTCGCGCTGGCTCAGCTGACGATCCTGGAGGACGAGGGTGCCGACCTCACGCGGGTGGTGGTGGGTCACGCCGACAGCTACGCCCACCTGGCCTACTACCTGCGCGTCCTGGAGCGCGGAGCGAGCCTGAGCTTCGACAACATCGGCAGCCCGATCGGCGGCGGCGACCTGCCGGCCAACCGCCACCACGAGCGGATCGCGAGATTGATCGCGGACCTGGTCTCGCGCGGGTTCGGGGATCGCCTCCTCCTCTCGCACGACATCTGTGAGTCGTTCCAGCTGCACTACTACGGCGGGATCGGGTTCGGCTACCTCGTCGACCGGTTCCTGCCGCTGCTGCGCGAGACCGGTGTGCCCGAGGAGGCGATCACCACGATGACGGTGGACAATCCGCGCCGCTGGCTCACGATCCGATGACGCGCCCGCTGACGCACGGCGAGCCGTCGGCTCCGCGCTTCCGCGTCCGCGAGGAGCGCGACACCCTGGTCACGCTCGCGGATGGAACCCGCCTGGCCGTGGACGTCTTCCGGCCCGATGGCCCCGGCGTCGGGCCCGTGCCCGCGCTGGTCGCCGTGTCGCCGTACGGCAAGGACGTCCAGCACATGGGCGTGCCGCAACAGCCGGCCCACTCGATCACCTTCGACCACTCGGTCGAGGCCGGCAACGTGGAGTTCTTCGTCTCGCGCGGGTACGCCATGGTGATCGGCGACCTGCGCGGCACCGGCAAGTCCGAGGGCGCCTGGTGGGGGTTCTACAACGGCCAGGACCAGCGCGACACGGCCGAGCTCGTCGAGTGGGCGGCGCGCCAGCCGTGGTGCGACGGCAACGTGGGCATGTCCGGCCACTCGTACTTCGGCGG
>VGPE01000198.1 GCA_016875645.1 Chloroflexota bacterium | reverse complement strand
GGAGCACGGCCTGCCGTTCGCGGCCGGTCCGCTGCTTCGGCTGGAATCCGGCGCGTGACCGAGAGCACACGTCGCTCGTTCACGGAGAAGCTCGGGCTGCTGCGCGAGCTCGATCTCTCCGACGGGCTCGCCGATGCCGATGTCGCGGCGATCGGCCACGCGACCACCATGACCCACTGCCGCCCGGGACAGCTGATCCTCTCCCCTGATGACCCGCCGGATCGGATCCACATCCTCAAGCAGGGCCAGGTCCGCGTCTATCGGGTCACGCCGGACGGCAAGCAGCTGACCCTCGACATCTACGAGCCGGGCACGATCCTGGGCGACATGCGCCTGCTCGGCCAGGACCGGCTGCCAGAGGCATACGCGGAGGCCATCGATTCGGCGGTGATCTGCACCATCACGCCCGACGAGCTCCGCCGGCTCGTCGAGCGCTACCCGATCATCGGGGTCAATATCATCGGCTACCTGTCGCGCCGCCTCCAGGACGCCGAGCGGCAGCTGGAGGCGATGGCCTACCAGCGAGTCGGCCAGCGCCTGGCCCAGCGCCTGATGGATCTGGCCGCGCGCTTCGGTGTCCCGGTCGCGCGCGGCACCCTGATCGAGGCCCGCCTCACCCAGCAGGAGCTGGCGGAGATGATCGGCACCACCCGCGAGACACTGGCCCACACGCTCGCGGACTTCCGGCGGCGCGGACTCCTCGACACGGGTCACCATCGCGTCGTCATCCGTGACGCGGAACGGCTGGCCCGGCTGGCGCGGGACGGCGAACCCGGCTGAACTGCCGCGGTCGGCCCGGCGGCGCCCACCGACCGATTGCGTTCCGTCGGCGCACCATGCCGTGCGAACATGCGTGTCGGAGGACGCTCGCGTGACGCTCCCGACCGGAACCGTGACCTTCTTCTTCAGCGACATCGAGGGTTCCACGCGCCACGCGCGCCAGCTGGAACCCGCCGCGTGGATTGCTGCCCTGGAGGCGCACGATCGGCTGGTGGACGGCCTGGTGCGTGGCCATGGAGGCGCCATCGTCAAGCACGAGGGCGACGGCGTGTTCGCGGTGTTCGTCTCGGCGGGGGACGCGCTTGCCGCCGCCGTCGCATTCCAGCGCTCCGTGGCGACGGACGGCCTGGGCGGACTGGCCGGTGTCAAGATCCGGATCGGACTGCACACCGGCGAAGGGCAGCTCACCTCAGGCGGGCGCGACTACGTCGGAGTGGACGTGCATTACGCCGCGCGGGTGGCGAACGCGGCGAACGGGGGTCAGATCGCCATCTCGGACTCGACCGCGCTGCTGGTCGCCGATCACCCACTGCCGGGCTCCCGCCTTGAGGACACGGGTCTCGCCCGCCTGAAGGACTTCGACGAACCGCGCCGCCTCCATCGCCTGGTGGTCGCGGGCGTGGCCGATGACCCGCGGCCGCTTCGAGCGCTGGGACCGCCCTCCAACCTGCCTGAACCGATCTCGGTCTTCGTGGGCCGCGACGCGGAGCTTTCGGATGTGCTGGCCCTCATCCGGTCGTCGCGACTCGTCACGCTGACCGGCCCGGGTGGAAGCGGCAAGACGCGACTGGCCATCGCCACGGCCGAACGGTTGGTGAGCGACCTGCCGGACGGCGTCTGGTACGTCCCACTGGCGGCCGTGGAGGACGCGTCGCTCGTGGCGTCTGCCGTGGCGACCGCGCTGTCCATCGAGGAGGAGGCCGGCCGGCCGCTCGGGGACACCCTGCGCTCCACGCTGGCGGGTCGCCAGTTGCTCCTCGTCCTCGACAATTTCGAACAGGTCATCGCAGCGGTCAGGCTGGTGGCGGACCTGTTGTCGGGTGCGCGCGGCGTCCGTGCCATTGTCACCAGCCGCGAGGCCCTGAGGATCGCGGGCGAGCAGGAGTACCGGGTGCCTCCGCTGGGTGGCCTGGACGCGGTGTCGCTCTTCGTCGACCGCGCGCGCCGTCCGGCCCGGGTTCACCGTGACCGACGAGAACGCCGCGACGGTCGCGGCGATCTGCGAGCGGCTTGATCACCTGCCGCTGGCGATCGAGCTGGCGGCAGCACGGTCGCGGCTCTTCGCGCCTGCGGCGCTGCTGGACCGACTCGAGCGGAGCCTGGACGTCCTCACCGGCGGAGCCCGCGACCTGCGGGAGCGCCAGCGGACCCTGCGAGCGGCGATCGCCTGGAGTCACGACCCGCTGGACGCGCCGGACCAGGGGCTCTTCCGGAGACTCGCCGTGTTCGCCGGAGGCTGGACCATCGACTCGGCCGAAGCCGTGTGCGATCCACCGGGAGACCTGGGGCGGCCCGTGGAGGAGGCGCTGCTGTCGCTGGTCGAGAAGAGTCTGGTCGTGGAAGCGCCCACGGAGCACGGGGAGGCGCGATTCATCGAACGACCCCGCCACGCTCGTGATCGGGACGGCGCCCGGCGAATGGGTCACCGAACCGGCCCGACTCCGCTATGGCTTCGAAGCAGAGGGGCTGCGGATGGAGGCCGGACCCGACCCGATCGGCTGGCAGGAAGGGAGTGCCGGCCTGTTCGTGGATGAGCCGACGTACTTCTTCCCCGGCAACGCAGGCTCCATGCGAACCCGGCTGACCGCCGTGCTCCATCGGGCGCGACGATCGCTGGAAGATCGTCCACATGCATGTCTCGGTGGGCGTGCCGGACGAAGAGGTGATCGATCTCCAGCGGCGCTGGCTTTCCGAAGGCTGATCGGGGCCGCCGAGGGCCGTACCTGGCGCTGCCGGTCTACCCGGGCGCGCTCGTCCACTCGAACACCATTCGCGGCTCCGCGGGGTGGATGTTCGGCGCGCCCGGGTCGAAGCCGTGGATCGCGCGAACGCGAGCCCGCCACCAGTTGTCGTACGGGTTGTCCTCGAACGGCCGGTACATCCGCTCGGGCGTGTCTGACTCGAACACGACGATCAGGACGTCCCCCATCGGCGTGGGCTGGACCCATTCCATGTGCCGGCGGACGTTCTGCTCGCGGTTCAGCCGTTCGTAGTGGGCGCGCAGCTCGGGCGTGAGCTCGCCCTCGAAATCAGCGGCGCGTTCACTCTGGCCGGGCAGGATCGGGATGGCGTAGGCGAGATATGGCATCGGTGTCCTCCGAGGGAGTGCGAGGTGCCGCCTCAGCCGCGCTCCAATGACCCCCACCAGTTCGGGCCCGCCGGCGTCAGGCTGGCCTCCGCCAACGCGACGTGGCAGGAGCTGAACGGGCGCCCGACGCGCGGTTCCCACCACGGGTCGTGGTATGGCCGGCTGGGCAGGATCTGGCCGCCGACTCAGACCTCGGCCTCGTCGAACTCGGCCAGCATGCCCAGGATGTCACGCTCGCCGGTGAAAGTGCCCGCCATCGCGGCGGTCCAGACCGGCTCACGACCGGCGCGCCACTCGGCCTCGATCGTGGCGGGAAGCCCGGCGTCGGGCGAGCCGGCGTCCGCGGACGGCTCAATCTGCCACCCGACGCCGGCGTCGGTCCACGGCAGTCGCCGGAAGCTTGCGAGCAGCGGCTCCTACTCGAGTTCGGTGGCGGAGCCCGAACCGCGTGACATGTCCACGGTGGCGGTCATCCGCCGCAGCCGCTCCTGCATCCGGCGCGCCATGTCGGGTGTGTCGGTCAGGGCCAGGTCGAAATCGTCCTGCGGGTCGGCGCCCCGGATCCGCAGGAACGCGACGTGGCCCGTGCCCAGTTCCGGGCTGTACTCCACCGCGTAGACGGTGAAATGGGCCGCCTCGCGGCTGCCCGCTGGCCCCCGCAGGTCGATGACGAAGTGGTCGAAGCACTGCAGGATCCGACCGGGGTGCAGAGGTGCACGGCGGTCTGACATGGCCGCGGAGTGTATAGGATGGCCGGAACGCCCGACCGGCCGGCCGACAGCAGCCGGGGGGGCGGGGAGGGACCGACCGGATGGATGAGCGGGCGGCGCTCCGAGCGACGGTTGTTGCGATCGACGCGCATCAGGACGCGATCGTTGCGACCCTGCGCGACCTGATCCGGGTTCCAAGTGTCAATCCGAACTACCCGCACTTCGACGGCGTGCCGACCAGCACCGGGACCGGCGAATCAGCCGCCAACGAGGTCCTGCGGCCGGTCTACACCGCCGCCGGCTGCCAGGTGGACGTCTTCGAGGCAGTCGCAGGCCGGGCCAACCTCGTCGGCGTGCGGCGCGGCTCCCAGCCGGGCGGCACCAGGGCGGGCGGCGCGCGCTCGCTCATCCTCAACGGCCACGTGGATACGGTGGCGCCGGGGGATCCCGCCAACTGGGCGTCGGGCGATCCGTTCGACGGGCGCCTCGAGGACGGGCGAGTGGTGGGCCTCGGCGCCAGCGACATGAAATCCGGGCTGGTGGCCGCCGCGTGGGCGGCCCGAGCGCTCGAGATCGCCGGCGTCGGGCTGCGCGGCGACCTGATCCTCGAGAGCGTCGTCGGCGAGGAGATGATGGAACACGAGGCGGGCACGACCGCCACGATCAGGCGGGGCCACGTCGCGGATGCCGTGATCGTGGCCGAGCCGACGGCCGTGAATGGCGCCCCGGCGCTCGCGCCCTGCTCGGGCGGCGGCACGGTCTTCCAGTTGACGATCGAGGGGCTGGCGGCACATTCCTGCGCGCGTGGCAACCACATCTGGCCGGGGGGCACGGGCGGGCGCCACGCGGTCAACGCGATCGACAAGGCGTTCGACATCGCGGCCGGCCTGCGTCGCCTGGAGGCGACGTGGTACGAGACCCGTCGTCACCCGCTGTTCCCCCAGGGCCATTTCACCATCGGACCGGACACGATCTCCGGCACGCTGCACGGGCAGACCCTGTCGTGGGCGGTCGCCAACGAATGCCGGCTCGAGTACCTCGTCATGTACGAGCCGACCCGGTCCCAGGCTGACGTCCGAGCGGAGATCGAGCGGGAGCTGGCCAGCATGTACGACGCCGATCCCTGGCTGCGCGAGCATCCGCCGGCCATCGCCTGGACGCACACCTGGCCGCCGTACGACACGCCCGTCGACCACCCGATCACGCGGACGGTCCAGGACAGACATCGATCGGTCCTCGGCGCCGCAGTGGAGCCCCAGGGTTTCGCGGCCGTGGACGACGCGACGTACTTCCAGGCGGCGGGGATCCCGGCGGTCTCGTACGGCCCGGGCAGCATCCTGACCTGCCATTGCTTCGACGAGTCCGTGTCGATTGAGCAGGTGCTGGCGGCGACGCGCGTCTACGCGGCCGCCGCCATCGAGTGGTGCGGCGTCGCATGAGCGCGGCTGCGACGCGGGATCTCGCGGCGCGGCTCCGGGCGGCGGAGATCAGCCTCGACACCTTCCTGCTGGGAACCGCGGCCGCCGGCGAGGATCGGGTCGAAGCGGCGCGGCTCGCCCGGAGTGCCCGCGCATGGCGGACGGCGGACGGCACGGCGGGAGCGGCGCTCCG
>VGPE01000197.1 GCA_016875645.1 Chloroflexota bacterium | reverse complement strand
ACGTCGACCAGGGTGCCGAGCAGCGCCGCGGGGCCGAAGAAGTGCACCAGCTTGTGCTCGCGCGTCCGCCCCGACAGGTGGACCTGGCCGTCCGGCGGCGCCGAGGGCGCCGCCGTCGCGCCCGCGGCCCCTTCGTCATCGTAACCGTGGTCGCGGGGCGGGACGATCGCGTCAGCGAGGACCTGCGCCGTCAGGCCCAGCCAGCGTTCGTTGCGCCGGAGGCCGATCCCCTCCTGGAAGGCGAGGAGCGCATTGAGCCGGCGTCGCTTCTCGGCTGGCGGGACATCATCCGGGAGCCGCTCGGCAGGGGTGCCGGGCCGGGGCGAGAAGGCGGCCGCGAAGACCTGGTCGTACTGCACCCGCTCGAGCACCGCGAGGGTCGCCTCGAATTGCGCCTCGGTCTCGCCGCAGAACCCGACGATGACGTCCGTGCTGATCGCGATCCCGGGCACGGCCTCCCGGATCCGTGCCAGGCGCTCCAGGTAGTGCTCCACGGAGTACTGGCGGCCCATCCGCCGCAGGACCGCGTCGTCGCCGGACTGGATCGGCAGGTGGAGGTGCTCGCAGACCGAGTCGCAGGTCGCCATCGCTTCGATCAGGCGGTCCGAGAGGTCCCATGGATGCGACGTGACAAACCGCAGTCGCGGGATCTGCGGACGGATCGCATCGATCGCGTGGAGGAGCTCGGCGAGGTCGGGCCTTGCGCGGAGGTCCAGTCGCCGGCCGCTCCAGCGCTCGGTGGCGATGTGCGCGAACCGCGGCTCGGCGGCGAGGTCGTGCCCGTACGAGTTCACGTTCTGGCCGAGCAGCGCGACCTCGAGATAGCCCGCCTCGGCGAGGCGGCGCGCCTCGCCCACGATCTCGTCGAACGGGCGGCTGCGTTCCGGGCCGCGGCTGAACGGCACGATGCAGTACGTGCACGTCTTGTCGCAGCCGTAGATGATCGGCAGCCAGGCGTGCGTGCGCGATTCGCGGCGGATGAGGCCACCGGCGACCGTCGCAGCGCGCGTGGCGGGCAGATGGTCGGCCACGCCGACGGCCCCACCGTGGACGATCGTGGTGGCTGCGGCCGTGGTGGCCGCGGCCGAAGTGGTCGCGGCCATGGTGATCGCGGCCGTGGTGGTTGCCGCCGTGGCGCCGATCCCGTTCTGGGCCCCGGCGAGGCCGAGCCGGTCAACGAGTTCGGGCTCCTCGTCGGGCCGCAGGAAGAGATCCACCGCAGGGTACCGGCGCGTCAGGGTGCCTCGGTTGGATTCCCGCACCGAGCAGCCGGTCATAACCACGCGCGTGCCCGGCCGGCGGGCCTTGAGCGCCGCGAGGTAGCCCTGGCGGCCGATCACCTTCTGCTCGGCCTGCTCGCGGATGGCGCAGGTGTTGATGAGGATCAGGTCGGCGCGCTCGAAGTCGTCGGCCTCGGCAAGGCCCGCGGCGAGGAGCCGGCCGGCCATCTCCTCGGAGTCGCTGCGGTTCATCTGGCAGCCCAGGGTCCAGACGTGGAAACGGGGCAGGGCCTGGTCGTCGAGGCGGTACTCGGCAAGGCGACCGTCGGCCGGGGCCGGGGCGCGACGCGGCTGGGCGGTCGCGGCGGGGGGCGCGATCTCCAGGACGGGCAGGGCGCGGGCGATGGGGCGTTCGATCACGTCAGCGTGGAGTTGGCGATCTCGCGGCGGACCTCGGCGCCGACTTCGGGCGGAACCCAGAGCCGTGCGTGGGCCTCGGCGTACGTCTCGCGGTCGCCATGGTAGTCGCTGCCCCCCGTGGCAGTGAAACGGAGGGCCGCTGCCGTCGTCGCAAGCGCCGCCCGGGTGGCTGCGCCGAAGCCGCGGTAATGGACCTCGAGCCCGCCGACGCCGTGGTCCCGCAGTTCGCGCAGCCGGGCGAGGTTGTCCGGCGCCTCGGCGAAATGGGCGAGCACGGCCAGGCCGCCCGCAGCCCGGATCGCGCGCACCCCGGCAAGCGGGCCGACGCCTTCGCGCGGCACGTACCCGGGACGTCCGCCCGACAGGATCCGGCTGAACGCATCGTCGACGGATGTTGCGTGACCGGCGGCCACCAGCATCCGGGCCAGGGTCGGCCGGCCGAGTGCCGCATCCTCGTGGAAGGTGAGATGCTCGAGTTCGGCGTCAACCGACAGGCCGAGCCCGCGCAGCCGCGTCACCGCACGATCGAATCGCCGGCGGCGCTGCGCGCGCTGATCGGCGAGCAGTGCCTCGAACTCGTCGCTCGCCGGGTTCACCCCGTAGCCGAGGATGTGCAGCTCGCCCTCGTAGTGGCCGTCGTGACGCGCAGCCTCCGAGACGCTGTTGATCTCCACGGCGGGGATCAGGTCCAGGCCCAATGCCTCGGGGCGGCCGTCAGCGGCGCTCAGCTCGCGGTAGGCGGCGAGGGAGTCGTGGTCGGTGATCGCGAGCGTGGTGATGCCGGCGGCGAGCGCCGCGGCGAGCAGGTCGACCGGCTCGAGGACCCCGTCGGAGCGGCTCGTGTGCGTGTGCAGGTCGACGACGGCCGGCTCCGGCGGGATCACATGTGCGTCGCCCGGCTGCCCGGGCCGGTGCGACATCAGACCTCGATGAGGCGCTGGATCCGCTCGATCGCGATGGCCCGACCGGTCGCGGGGTCGATGTCGATCTGGGCGGCGTTGAAGATGACCGGCCCCTCCCCCACTTCGAACCGCGTCGGGAGGGCGTTGATGAAGCGCGGCAGCACGGTGGCCGGGTTGAAGCCGATCACGCTGTCGATGGGGCCGGTCATGCCAAGGTCCGTCTGGTAGGCGGTGCCACGGTTCAGGATGCGCTCGTCGCCCGTGACGATATGCGTGTGGGTCCCCACGACGGCACTGACCCGGCCGTCGAGGTAGATGCCCATGGCGTTCTTCTCCGAGGTCAGCTCGCAGTGGAAGTCGACGAGCCGGATCGGCGGCAGCGGCTCGGACGACTCGTCGAGCAACCGGTCGGCCTCGGTGAACGGGTTGTCGATGGGCTGCATATACGTCCGGCCCTGGAGGTTGATGACCGCGAGTTCACTGCCGTCGAGCGCGTGATACATCCCCCAGCCGCGGCCGGGTACGTCGTGGGTGCCGTAGTTGAGCGGACGCAGCACGCGCTCCGACTGGTCGAGGAAGGCGTAGATCTCGCGTTTGTCCCAGATGTGATTCCCGCTGGTGACGACGTCGACGCCTGCCGCGAACAGCGCCTCGGCGGTCGACACCGTGAGGCCCATCCCTCCGGCGAGGTTCTCCCCGTTGGCGGTCACGAAGTCGATCCGCCGCTCATCGCGGATGGCGGGCAGGATCTGCTCGACGGCCACGCGGCCAGGTTTGCCGATGACGTCGCCGATCATCAGCACCCGACAGGCCTGCGGCGGCCGCGGAGCGGCGGTGTTGGGCGGCGTTCCGAGCGTCGCTACTTCGCGTACTCCACGGCCCGCGTCTCGCGGATGACGGTGACCTTGATCTGGCCCGGGTAGGTCATCGTCTCCTCGATCTTGCGGACGATGTCCCGCGCGAGGCGCGTCGCGGTCAGATCGTCGATCTCCTCGGGCCGGACGAGAATCCGGACCTCGCGGCCGGCCTGGACCGCGAACGAGCGCTCCACGCCGGAGAACGACGCTGCGATCGCCTGGAGGTCCTCCAGCCGCTTGACGTACGTGTCCATCGACTCGCCGCGGGCGCCCGGTCGGCTGGCGCTGATGGCATCGGCGATCTGGACGATCGGCGCCTCGATGCAGGCGTACTCGACCTCCTGGTGATGGGCCGCGATCGCGTTCACGACGCGCATCGAGAGGTTGTTGCGCTGGGCGATCCCGGCGCCGATCGCCGCATGGGCGCCTTCGACCTCGTGGTCCACGGCCTTGCCGATGTCGTGCAGGAGGCCACCCATCTTGGCGATCGGCACGTCGGCGCCCACTTCGGCGGCGATCGTGGCGGCCAGGCGGCTCGTCTCAACGACATGGTTGAGGACGTTCTGGCCGTAGCTGGTGCGGTACTTGAGCCGGCCCAGCAACTTGACGATGTCGGCCGGCAGGCCGGGCACGCCGGCGTCGTACGCGGCCTGCTCGCCGGCCTGGCGGATGACGAGATCGACCTCCGCACGGGCCTTGTTGACGACTTCTTCGATCCGGCCCGGATGAATGCGACCGTCGGCGATGAGTTTGGTGAGAGCAATCCGGGCGATCTCCCGGCGGACAGGATCGAATCCGCTCAGGACGACGGTCTCGGGGGTGTCGTCGATGATCAGGTCGATGCCGGTCGCCTGCTCGATGGCGCGGATGTTGCGGCCCTCGCGGCCGATGATCCGGCCCTTCATCTCGTCGCTTGGGAGGTGGACCACCGAGACCGTGTGTTCGGCGGTGTGGTCGGCGGCGATTCGCTGCATCGCGGTCACGATCACATCGCGCGCCTTCTCGCCGGCCTCTTCGCGGGCGGAGCGCTCGATGGCGCGGGCGAGGCGGACGGCGTCGTGTCCAGCCTCCTCGCGCACCTGTTCGAGGAGGAGCCCCTTGGCATCCTCGGCCGACAGGCCGCTGACGCGCTCCAGCGCCGCGACCTGCTCCCCGGTTGCGCGGGCGAGCTCCTCGCGAGTCTTGTCCAATTCGCGCTCGCGCTCGACGAGCTTGCGATCGCGCTGCTCGAGCATGTCGGCACGCTGGTCGATCTGCTCGTCGCGCTGGAGGAGGCGGCGCTCGAGGTTGGAAAGTTCGCCTCGCTTGGCGCGAGCCTCCTCCTCGGCTTCCCGCTGAAGGCGCAGTTTCTCGTACTTAACCTCGAGGATCAGATCCTTCTGCTGGGTCCGGGCCCGCTCCACGATCAGGGCGGCCTTTTCCTCGGCCTCCTTGATCCCCTTGCTCGCCCAGATCCCCCGGCCGAGGAAGCCGAGTACGGCACCGCCGGCGAGGGCCACGAGGGCCATCGCCACGGCCACGATATCCATCTTGTCCTCCCGTCCGGCCGTTGACGGGCCCCTGTCCTGGTGCGCCCATCGGCCGGAGGTGATGTTGGACGACCGATTGCGGGTCGCCGGCGGTTGATGTGCTCGGGCGCGAGGGCCGGGGCATTCACCCTGGCGCGGGTCTTCGGTGAGACGTCTCCAGACGCCCCGGTGAGGGCCCGCCGGCCTTCGACGTCGGATGAGCGATGTGACGAAATCGCCGTGCCGAGTGATTCGGTTCGGGGTCTGACGGCCTCCGATTTGGGCTCGGAATCGGCCGTCCCGATCGCCCTGCGTAGCCTACGGCCCGAATCGGAAGTGGGTCAAACGCCGGGCCCTGGCACGGGCGCGGGCGCGGGCGCGTCCCTGCGCGCTGGGCGGCGCGCCCGCGTTCCTGCGCCTTGGTCGCGTCCGCGTCTCGCGGACCCGATGCGACGGCCGATCACGCCCAGAGGGCCAAGTGTCAGCGCCTCCCGGTCACTGGAGGGTCGGCGTGGAGCGGGAGTGCCACCGCATCCCGGTCA
>VGPE01000196.1 GCA_016875645.1 Chloroflexota bacterium | reverse complement strand
GCCGCGGCGGACCGGCTGCGCCGGGAGCGGCCGTCACCGTCAGATCGTGATGCGCATCCCGCCCCGCGCGGACTCCAGGGCAGCGTCCGTGAACGCCATGTAGCGCACGCCGGTCCAGAAGTCGGTCAGGCGCACGTCGCCGCCGCCGCGGATCGCGTCCACGAACTCGGCCTCGACGCGCCAGTCCGCTCGCTCGGACGCTGGGATCTCCACGGGCGACAGGGCCTCGTCAGCGGCCCGCCCCATCTCGAGGCGCTGCGCCGCGAGGTCCAGCCGCAGGGTGCCGTCGCTCCCGAAGAACAGGATCTGGTTGGGGCCGGCCAACCGGGCCGTCGCCGACATCTCGATGACCGCGTTGACGCCGGCCGGGAACTCGACGAGGGCCGCGACATAGTCCGCCACGTCGGCGTGACGTGGGCCGGCGTCCGTGGGCACGAGGGGCTCGTAGGTGGCGGTTCGCGCCGAGACCGCGGTCGCGTGGCCCAGCCAGCGCGCCATCGCCTCGTAGACGATGCCGAGGGCCAGCGTGTTGTTGCCGCTCCAGCGGCGCTGTCGGCGCCACCAGTCCGCCGCGGGCGACACGCCGCCGGACCAGGTCAGCCGAACGGTCCGCAAGGTGCCGATGGCGCGCTCGGCGAGGAGGCGCCGCAGCGTCGCGTCCACCCACAACGTGAACGGTGACGGGACGATCATCGCCACGAGGTCGGGGTGCTCCAGCGAGGCATCCAGCATCGCCTGCGCTTCGGCGGCGTCCATGGCCATCCGCGCCTCCGTCAGAACGTGGCGGCCGGATTCCAGTGCGGCGATCGACACGGCCGCGTGGAGGTACGGCCAGGTCGCGACCACCACCGCATCGATGTCGGGGTCCTCGAGAAGTTCCTGCCAGTGCGTGTACGTCCGGGCGAAGCCGAACTCGTCCGCGGCACGCCGGCTCGACTCGGGCGTGCGGTTGACCACCCCCACCAGTTCGACGCCAGGGATCGCCCGGAAGCCGGGCACGTGCCGCGAGCGCGCGATCCCGCCCGCACCCACGAACCCCACCCCGATCCGCTGATCTGCCATGTTCCCGTACTCCCACCCGATGCCCCGCGCGTATCGACGTGGAAGGTAATTCCGGGCCTTGCATTGCGCGATGGTGAGCCGCACGGGCCGCTGCTCGTGCCGATATCGCTGGCGTCGATGACGCGGCCCACACGGACGCCCGGAAAGGGCCGTATGCCCGGCCATCCCCTGGGAATACCCACCCGGTCGATGCGGGCCGGGCGAAGCGCGGGCGCGCGCGGTTACGCGTCCGCGATCGGTGCCATCGCGACGCGGAGGACCCGGGGCGGCGCCGAACGGGGGCTCGGGGTCTCCCCGGCTTCGTCATCATCGTCGTCATGGCCAGCCGATCGCTTCTCGACGTGATGGTTCCGATGCGGGACGGGATCCGGCTCGCGACCGACGTGTACCTGCCGCCGGGCGACGGCCCGTTCCCCACGGTCCTGATCCGCACGCCGTACGACAAGGGCGTCGACTACTACCTCGACCAGGTGCGGCCGTTCGTGCGCGACGGCTGGGCGGTCGTCGTGCAGAACTGCCGCGGGCGGTTCGACTCCGAGGGCACCTGGTACGCCTGGGGCACGGAGGCGCAGGACGGGCTCGATACCCACGCGTGGCTGGGCGCCCAGCCGTGGTGCGCCGGGTTCGGCACCATCGGGTCCTCGTACGACGGCTGCACGCAGTGGCTCGCCGCGCCCGACAGCCGGGTTCTGCGGGCCATGGTGCCCGCGGTCTGCCCGTCGGACCTGTGGCTCCAGGACCAGTATGTCGGGGGCGCGTTCGCGCATGGGCTCAACCTGTCCTGGGCGATCAGGAACGCCGGGCGCGGCCGGCGGGAGTACACCGCGGACGAGCTGCGCGAGCTGTGGTGGCACCTGCCGCTCGTCGACGCCGACCACGCGGCGGGCACGCACGTCGACTGGTACCGCGACTGGCTCGCACACCCGACCCGCGACGACTTCTGGCGGCGGACGTCCAACCACCACGCGTGGGAGCGGATGACCGCACCGGCGCTCAACGTCGCGGGCTGGTACGACGCGTACGCCGGGGCGGCGTTCCTCAACCACGTGGGCCTCGTGGAGCATGGCGGGAGCGAGGCGGCGCGGACGGGCAGCCGGCTGGTCATGGGTCCGTGGCACCACCACATCGCCACCGAGCGGGTGGTGGGCGAGCTGGACTTCGGGCAGGACGCCATCGTGGACCTGCACGCCCTCCAGCGGCGGTTCCTGGCGCGCTGGGTGCACGGCACGGACGCCGACGGCCTGGACGCGGAGGCGCCCGTCCGGATCTTCGTGATGGGCGAGAACCGCTGGCGCGACGAGTGGGAGTGGCCGCTCGCACGGACGCGATGGACCGAGCTGTTCCTGGGCGACGACACCACGCTGGTGGGGCGCCCCCCGGCCGAGGACCGACCGGACGCGTACGTCTATGACCCGGCCGACCCGGTGATCACGACCGGCGGCAACCACTCCCTGGTGAATCCCGGCATCACCGTGGGGCCCGTGGACCAGCGGGCGGTGGAGGCCCGGCCGGACGTCGTGTCCTACACGGGCCCGGTCCTGGAGGCGCCGCTTGAGGTCACGGGGCCCGTCGGCGCGACGATCTGGTTCTCGTCGTCGGCGCCCGACACGGACGTCACCGCGCGCCTGGTGGACGTCCACCCCGATGGCCGCGCGATCAACGTGTGCGAGGGCGTGCTGCGGACCCGGTACCGCGACTCGTTCGAGCGGCCCGAGCTGATGATCCCCTGCGAGGTCTACCCGATCCCGATCGACCTGGGCGTGACCAGCATGGTCTTCCTGCCCGGCCACCGCCTGCGGCTGGATGTCTCCAGCAGCAACTTCCCGCGCATCGACCGGAACCTCAACACCGGTGGCCCGATCGGCTTCGAGACCGAGTGGCGCGTGGCGCACCAGCGGATCCACCATTCGGCGGCGCGGCCCTCGCACCTGCGGCTGCCGGTGATCCCGGGCGGGTAGCGCAGCGCCCTCCGCCCGGCCGCACGCCCCCGCCGCGCCGTACGATTGCGGTCCGTCCCAGAACCCGGCCGACCACCCGAGGAGACCCCGTTGCGACCGCTCTCGTCCCGCCTCGAAGCGCTCCAGGAATCGAGCACCATGGCGGTCGCCAATCGCGTCCGCGAGCTGGCGGCGCAGGGTCGCGACATCGTGGGCCTGCAGACCGGCGACCCGGACTTCATCACGCCCGCCCACATCATCGAGGCCGGGCACCGCGCGCTTCTCGCGGGCGACACGCACTATCCGCCGGCGCGCGGCACGAAGGCGCTGCTCGAGGCGATCGCCGCAAAGCTCGAGCGCGAGAACGACGTCCGCGTCAAGCCGACCCAGATCATCGCCACGCCCGGTGGCAAATGGGCGATCTACCTGGCGCTCGCAGCGCTGCTGGAGCCGGGCGACGAGGTCATCCTGCCGGAGCCGGCGTGGGTCAGCTACCGGCCCATGATCGCGTCCTTCGGCGGCCGGACCGCGGGCGTGCCGACGTCGTCGTCCGACGGGTACGTGCTGACCGCAGACGCGCTCCGGGCCGCCCTGACGCCGCGCACCAAGGCGCTGCTCGTGAACAGCCCGAGCAACCCGCACGGCCACGTGTTCACGCGTGCCGAGTTCGACGCGATCGCGGAGTTCGTGCTCGCCAACGACCTGTGGCTGATCAGCGACGAGATCTACGAGCGGATCACGTTCGACGGCCGACAGCACCTCTCGTTCGCCGCCGATGCGCGCGTGGCCGACCGGACGATCCTGGTCAACGGCTTCTCCAAGACGTACGCGATGACCGGCTGGCGCCTGGGCTACCTGGCCGCGCCGCCGCCGGTGGTGGATCTCGCGCTGCGGCTCCAGAGCCAGGCCGTGACCTCGGCTTCCACGGTGGCGATGGCGGCCGGTGTGGCGGCACTCAGCGGGCCGCAGGACTGCGTGGCCGAGATGGTGGCGGCGTACGACGACCGCCGCCGGTACTTCGTCGGCGCCCTGCGCGACATCGGGCTGCCCTGCCCTGACGTGGAGGGCGCCTTCTACGTGTTCACGCCGACCCCGCGCGAATGGCCGGGCGGCAGTGACGCGTTCGCGCGCGAGCTGCTCGACGTCGCGGGCGTCGCGACGGTCCCAGGCGGTGCCTTCGGGCCGGCCGGCGAGGGCCACGTCCGGGCCACTCTGGCCACCTCGATGGCCGAGCTCGAGCGGGCGGCCGAGCGGATTCGTGCCTTCGTGCGCCAGCGGGTGGGTTCGCCGGCCTGACGGTCGTCCGGTCGCGGCCTGGGCCAGGAGGGGGCGTGCGGATCGAGCGGGCCGAGGTGTTCGGCCTCCGCTGGGAGTTCTCCCCGCGCATGGGCCCGGCCGACGCCTGGGGCAACGCCCACGCGTACTGTCTGGTGCGGGTGCAGGACTCCGACGGCGTCGTCGGCTGGGGCGAGACGTACTGGCGTCCGGCCATGCCGTCGCTGCTCACCGAGACGCTCGCGGGGCTCCTCGGGCGGCCGGTTGCGGACGCCCGTGCCAATTGGCTCGAGGCGTGGGGCGCCGGCGAGTACCCGTTCGCAACATCGGCCATCGCGATCGCGCTGGATGACCTGCGGGCGCGAGGCCTCGGGGTGCCCGTCCACGTTCTGTACGGCGGGCCGCTCCGCTCCCGGGTGCGTGCCTACGCGGCGTTCAAGGGGTACATCGAGGGCGTGGATCCGGCGGATTCGTGGCCGGCGGATGCCGCCGCGGCCCGCGCCCAGGGCTTCACGGCGATGCAGTTCCGGATCGGGCGCTTCCCGATCGAGCACGAAGTCGCGGTCCTGGAACGGCTCATCGGCTCTGGTGTGCTGGACGGCATCACGCTGCTCTCGGACGCGAGCGGCGCCTACACGCCGCGTGCGGCGATCCGGATGGGGCGCCATCTCGAGCGGCTCGGGTTCCACTGGTTCGAAGGGCCGCTGCTCGAGTGGGAGGGCTACGTCGGCTATGAGTTGCTGCCGCCGGCCCTCGACATCGCGATCGCCGGCGCCGAGGTGACGCTGGCGCGCGATTCGCTCCGCGCGCAGCTCGACCGGGGCGCCTTCGACATCATCCAGCCCGACGTGGTCATCTGCGGCGGCATCGGCGAAGCGCGGTTCTACGCGGACCTGGCGCGGCTCCACGCGGTGGGCTGCGTTCCACACACCTCCGGGGGCGCAATCGGCATCGCCGCAGCGCTCCAGCTCCATGCGCTGCTGCCCGACATGACGCGCCTCTCGACGGCCGACCCGCCGCTCCTGGAGGTGGGCTTCGGGCCGAACCCGCTGCGCACGGACGTGCTTGCTGACGGCTGGCACGTGGGGGCTGATGGCTGGGTCGAGATCCCGACGGGCCCCGGGCTCGGTGTGACCGTCGACGAGAAGTTCGTCCGCCGGACGGCCGTCGAGCACCTCGTCGTCGCGGGCTGATCGAGGCTGTCCGACGAAGGCCGGC
>VGPE01000195.1 GCA_016875645.1 Chloroflexota bacterium | reverse complement strand
ATTGCTCGGGGTACCGTGCAGGAACTCCTGCGGCGGGAGGAGCCGGCGATCCTGCTGCCCTCCCCCGCCCTCGGCCGCGCGATCGCCGACCTAGTCGTTCAGGTCCGAGATCTCGCCCGAGGCGAGGAAGACCACGTCTTCCGCGATGTTCGTCACACGATCCCCGATGCGCTCCAGGTAGTGGGCCGCGAAGAGCAGCCGCGCGCCGCGGTCCACGTTGTCGGGGTGATCCCGCATCAGCTGAAGGAGTTCGTCGAAGATGCGGTGGTAGAGGTGGTCCACCTCGTCGTCGCGGGCCGCGACCTGCCTCGCCAGTGCCTCGTCCACGTCGACCAGGGCGCGCAGCACGCCATGGACGAGCTGGGCGACGGCCTCGCCCATCGCCGGCAGATCGACGTAGCGCTTGAGCGGCGGGAACGGGGCGAGCTTGCGGGACTGCTTGGCCACCGACGCGGCGTGGTCGCCCATCCGCTCAAGCTCGTACGCCACGTGGTCCAGCGAGAGCAGGAAGCGCAGGTCCCGTGCGACCGGCTGCTGGGTCGCGATCACCCGCGTGATCAGGGCGACGACATTGTGCTGCGCCTCGTTGATCTGGCGATCGCCGGCGATGACGGCGGCCGCGGCCTCGGCGTCGTGCTCGACCAGGGTGCGGATCGCGGCCCGGATCTGCTCCTCGACGAGGGCGCCCATCCGCAGGACGTTGTCCTTAATCTCGCGCTCGTCGCGGTCCAGCGGCCTGCGAGCGTGCCGAGGACCGCTCAGGGCGTCGGCGCTGGGCCCTGTCTGCTCCGACGCGGGGATCGCCGGGTCAACCGCGGGCGGCTCCGACGAAGGATGCTCCGGCTCGGCACCGCCGCCCATGCCCGGATCGGACCCCGCGTCGACCGGCAGCCCATCGCGCTCGTCGCTCATCCGAACCGCCCGGACACGTAGTCCTCCGTCAGTCGCTGCTTCGGCATTGTGAAGATTTCGTTGGTTGGCCCGACCTCCACGACGTATCCCGACCGGTCGTCGCCCATCGTCATGAAGACCGTCCGGTCCGAGGCACGCGCCGCCTGCTGCATGTTGTGGGTGACGATCACGATCGTGTACTGCTCGGAGAGCTCGCGCATCAATTCCTCGATCTGGAGAGTTGCCCGCGGGTCCAGGGCCGAGCACGGCTCGTCCATCAGGATCACCTCGGGGCTCGTGGCGATGGTGCGCGCGATGCACAAACGCTGCTGCTGGCCGCCGGAGAGCGACAGGCCCGACTGCTTGAGCTTGTCCTTCACCTCGTTCCAGAGCGCCGCGCGATGGAGGCACTCCTCGACGAGCTCGTCCATGTTGCCGCGATAGCCGTTGATGCGCGGGCCGAATGCCACGTTCTCGTAGATCGACTTGGGGAAGGGATTGGGCTTCTGGAACACCATGCCGATCCGGCGCCGAACATCGACGGCATCCACCTCGCGGCCGGTCACGTCCTGGCCGTCGAAGAGAACACGGCCCTCGGTGCGTGCGCCCGGGATGAGGTCGTTCATCCGGTTGATCGAGCGCAGGAGCGTCGACTTGCCACAGCCCGACGGGCCGATGAGCGCGGTCACCTCTCGCCTGGCGAACGTCAGGTTGATGTCGCGGACTGCGCGAAAGGTCCCGTAGCAGCAGGACACATCCTGCATCTCGACGGCGACGTCTCCGGGGTCGGCGAGGTCCAGGGGCCCGCGGGCGACGCCCGCGGTCGAGATCTGGATGGTCCGGCGGGTCGGGGCCGCTTTGGAGTCGGCCGACGGGGCTCGCTCGGCAATGGCCTGGGCGCTCAACGCCTTCTCCTCTACCACTGCAGGTGGCGTGACAGGCGCACCCGCAGGAACAGCGCGAGCGCGTTCAACGCGAACATCAGGGCAAGCAGCACGAGAATGGCCGAGGCCGCGATCTCCTGGAATTCGGCCTGCGGGCGGCTCGCCCACTGGAAGATCTGGATCGGGAGCACGGTGTAGCCGCCTTCCACCGGGTTCGGGGCATACGTGACGAACGTGACCGCCCCGATCAGGATCAGGGGTGCAGTCTCGCCGATTGCGCGCGCCATGGACAGCACGATGCCCGTGAGGATGCCCGGCGCCGCAGCGGGCAGAACGGCTCCTTTGATCGCCTGCCAGCGCGTCGCCCCCAGGGCATGGGCGGCCTCTCGCTGCGAGGCCGGCACCGCCCGCAACGCCTCCATCGTCGCGATGATCACCACCGGCAGGATGAGGAGCGAGAGCGTCAGCGCCCCCGCAAGGAGCGTCTCGCCCAGGTTGAGCGCCCGCACGAACAGCGCCAGGCCGAAGATGCCGTAGATGATCGACGGCACGCCCGCGAGGTTGGAGATGTTGGTCCGCAGCAGGCGATTGAGGAAGCTGTCCTTCGTGTACTCCTCGAGGAAGATGCCGGCCGCGACGCCGATCGGGAACGTCACCACCGCGACGATCAGCCCGAGATAGAGCGAGCCGAGGATGGCGGGCATGATTCCGGCCCGCGCCGGCCGCCGCGAGGGCACGCCCGACAGGAAGTCGGGGTCCAGGTGACCGAGACCGCGCGAGAGCACGTCCAACAGGAGCAGCAGAAGCGCCAGCAGCGTGAGTGAGATCGCCGCGATGCAGGCGGCATAGAAGACCGTGCCCGCCAGCCTGCGGCGCATCAGAGCCGGCTCGAAGCGAGGTGCTGCCGGGGCAGCGGGTGCCGGGGGTGCCAGCGGAGCGGTCATCGGTAGACGTTCCGGTAGCGCGCCACGATCCGGTTGCTCAGGACGTTGAGCCCCAGGGTGATCGCGAACAGCGTCGCGCCGACGGCGAACAGGGCTTTGAACTGGATCGAGTCCTGGGGGGTGTCACCCAGGCTGATCTGGACGATGAAGGCCGTCATGGTCTGCACGCTCTCGCGCGGGTCCAGGGTCAGGTTGGGGTTGGTGCCGGCAGCCAGCACCACGGCCATGGTCTCGCCGACCGCGCGCGACATGGCAAGGATGACCGCCGCCATCACCCCTGAGAGGGCCGCCGGCAGCACGACCTTGCGCGAGACCTCGAAACGAGTCGCGCCCATGGCGTACGCCCCTTCTCGGAGGGCGCGCGGTACCGCGCGCAGCGCGTCGTCTGAGAGCGAGGCCACGAGCGGGGTGATCAGGAGGCCGACCACGACGCCGGCGGCCAGCGCAGAGAACCCGCCGAGACCCGGCACCAGTGGCTGGAGAATCACCGGCGTCAGGAAGTTGATGGCGAAGAAGCCGAGCACGATCGTGGGGATGCCGGCAATCGTCTCGAGCGCAGGCTTGATCGTGTTGCGGACGCGATCGCTCGCGTACTCGGCGAGGTAGACCGCCGCCAGGAGGCCCACCGGGACCGCGAGCACCAGCGCGATGACCGCGACCAGGAGGGTGCTCGTGATCAGCGGGAGCACGCCGAACTGATACGGCTGGATGGACGCCGACCAGACCGTCCCCGTCAAGTAGTCGATCGGGCTGACGAGCGCGAAGAAGCCGGCCGTCTCGGTCGCCAGGACCAGCACGATCCCGGCCGTCGTCAGCACGCCGACCGCTGCCGAAAGGAAGAGGAAGGCCTCGACCAGTTGTTCGACCCGGGACCTGCGGCGCCGCCGCAGCCCGGGGAAGGCACCGCCGATGTCGGTCCTCCGCGTGGTGGTGTGGGCCGTCATTCTGGCACCGAATCAGCGCGCAGCGGCCCGGTCCCGAGAGCCCGGGCCGCTGCGGAGAGGAGGGGCTGCTTCGGCGCGCCTACCTGAGGGCCTCCGCGAGTGCGTCCTTCGCCTTCTGGAGGCGGTCGGGGGGCAACTCGACGTACCCGACCTCGGCCGCTAGCGCACTCGCGTGATCGACGTAGAACTGCATGAACGCAGCGACCTCGGGCCGGTTCAGGGACTGCGTTGAGGGATAGATGTAGAGCGGGCGCGAGAGCGGCGCATAGGAGCCGTCCGCGATGGTCTCCCGGCTCGGGGCGACGCATCCGGATCCGCCGTCGATTTCGACCAGCTTGAGCTTGTCGGCGTTCTCCTCGTAGTAGGCGAACCCGAAGTACCCGAAGCCGTTCACGTCCTTGGCGATCCCCGAGACGAGGGCGTTGTCATCCTCGGACTGGGTGTAGTCGGAGCGGCTGCGGTCCGTCTCGCCGTTGATCTCCTCGGTGAAGTAGTCGAACGTGCCCGAATCGGCTCCCGGCCCGAACAGACGGATCACGTCGGCCGGCCACTCCGCGCGGATGTCCTGCCAGGTCCTGACGGTGCTGTCCTGGTCCCAGATCTTCTTGAGCTCGCCGGTGGTGAGGCACGTGACGAAGTCATTGGCCGGGTTCACCAGGACCGACAGGCCGTCGAATGCTGCTTCGATCTCGACGGGATCGACGCCGTTGGTCGCGCAAAGCTCTGCCTCGTCCTTCTTGATCGGGCGTGAGGCGTCATTGGCCGCGGTCTTGCCCTCGCAGAACTTCTTGAACCCGCCGCCGGTGCCCGAGAAGGCGACCGTGACCCGGACGCCCCGGTTGTCAATCTGGAACTCCTCCGCGACGGCCTCGGTGATCGGATAAACCGTGCTGGAGCCGTCGATTCGGATGTCACCCGAGAGCGCGGCGTGGCTGGCGCTGGCGTCAGGCGACGATGCGGCACCGCCCGAGCCGCAGGCCGCAACGAGAATCGCCGCGGCGCCGAGCAGGGCAAAGTGCCTCAGGTGAACCGCCATCAAGTGACCTCCTGGGGCGTGGCAGCATCGATGGCCACGCAGATCTGCCCGTTGTCAGTCGCAACCATGCCGGGACCGGTTCAACGCCCGATTTCCCGACTGTTAACAACTCGTGAACGGCGCACGGCGTGCCAAGATGGGGCCGTGGCCACCACCCTGCTGCACCTCCTGCGCCACGCCGACGCCGGGGACGCAACCCGCTGGCCCGGCTCCGACGACCTGCGGCCCCTCTCGGGTGAAGGCCTCGCCCAGGCCGAGCGGCTGGCCGCGCACCTGGCGTCGATCGGGTTCGAGTGCGACGCGGTGCTGACCTCGCCGCGCGTCCGTGCCGTGCAGACCGCGGAGCCGGTCGCGGAGGCCCTGGGCCTCCGCGTCATCGTGGATCTGCGGCTGGGCGAGGGGTTGTCCGTCCAGGGGCTGGACGCGCTCCTGCACGGGGCCGGCGATCCGCGCTCGCCCATCCTGGTGGGCCACGACCCGGACTTCAGCGACCTGCTCACGACCCTCGTGGGGGCCGTCGACATCTCGATGAAGAAGGGGGCCCTGGCGCGTCTCGAGGCGCGACGGCCGTTCGTCCCGGGCGGGGCGCGGTTGCGCTGGCTGCTGCCGCCCGACGCGCTTCGGCCGCGCTGATCCCGACGCCCTGATCGCGCCACGCCGTCTCGCAGGATCGTCGGGTCGCGTGCTCGCTGCGCTGGTCGTCGTCGCCGCTGCCATCGCTGCCGCGATCGTGACCCTGCCGCTGGGGCCGCTGCGCGGGACGATGCTGCTGGTCGTCGCACTGCCGCCGCTCGCGCAC
>VGPE01000194.1 GCA_016875645.1 Chloroflexota bacterium | reverse complement strand
CGTGATCCGCGCCGCACTCCGGGCAAGTCTGGCCAACGACCTCGGCACCCTCGCCTCCGGGCATCTCCGGCGCTTCTGTTGACGCGAGGGGGCGCGTCTCCTTGTGTTCGGGGTAGTTGGCGCAGGCGAGGTACTCGCCGTACCGCCCGGCCCGGATCACCATGGGGTGACCCTCGGAGCAGACCTGGTCGCTCGCGAGCCCGATGTCCGCGGGCCGCAACTCCTTCTGCTTGATCGCCACATCCGAAGCGAAGGGCGTGTAGAAGTCCCGGACCAGCGGGACCCAATCGCGCGTTCCCGAGGCCACCGCGTCGAGGTCCTCTTCCATGCGCGCCGTGAACTGGAGGTCGACGAGATTGCCGAAGTTCTCGACGAGGAGGTCATTGACGATCTCGCCGACGGGCGTCGGGTGGAGGCGTCGCTCGAGCACCACGACGTACCCGCGGTCCACGATCGTCGAGATCGTGGCTGCATACGTGGACGGGCGGCCGATCCCGTGCTCCTCGAGCGCCCGGATCAGGCTGGCCTCGGTGTAGCGCGGCGGCGGTTCGGTGAAGTGCTGCGTCGGTGTCACGTCGAGGACGCTCGTCGCGTCGCCCTCACGCAGGGGTGGCAGTACGCGCTCAGCCTCTTCGGTGGCATCGTCCGAGCCCTCGGTGTAGACGCGGCTGAACCCGTCGAACACCGTCCGCGTGGCACTCGCCCGGAGGCCATATCGACCGGCGTCGAAATCCACGCTGGTCGTCTCGAGTTCCTTCTCCTTCATCTGGCTCGCAAGCGCCCGCTGCCAGATGAGCCGGTACAGGCGCAGCTCGTCGGACTTGAGCGATCCCGCGAGCGTTTCGGGGTCGCGGCTGAACGAGGTGGGCCGGATGGCCTCATGGGCTTCCTGGGCGTTGCGGGTCTTCGTCTTGAACGGGCGGCCCTTGGGCATCGCGTACTCGCCGCCGAAGCGTGACGTGATCTCGTTCCGCGCCTCGCCCATCGCCTGGCCCGAGAGTGCAACCGAGTCGGTCCGCATGTACGTGATGAGGCCGACCTGACCCTCCCTGGTCTCGAGGCCTTCGTAGAGGCGCTGCGCCACGGACATCGTCCGCTTGGGCGAGAAGCCCAGCTTGCGGCTGGCCTCCTGCTGGAGCGTGGACGTGGTGAACGGCGGTGCGGGGCTGCGCCTGGACCGCTTCACCGCGACCGAGCGCACGACTGGCGTCGCCTGCGCGATCGCCGCGACGTGGGTGGTGGCGTCGGTCTCGCTCTCGATCTCGGGCTTCTCGCCGTCGATGCGCACGAGGTCCGCGGTGAAGGACTCCGCTGAACGCGTCAGCAGCGTGGCTGCCAGGGTCCAGTACTCGCGTGCGGCGAACGCGCGGATCGCGCGCTCCCGGTCGACGACGAGACGGACCGCCACCGACTGGACACGGCCCGCCGACAGCCCGGAGCGGACCTTGCGCCAGAGGAGCGGGCTCAACGTGTAGCCGACCAGGCGGTCCACGACCCGTCGCGCCTGCTGGGCGTCCACGAGGTCGACGTTGATGGCCCGTGGGTTGGCGAAGGCGTCGTGGATCGCGCTCTCGGTGATCTCGCTGAATGTGACGCGGCGCGTCTTCTGCGGGTCGAGGTTGGCGGCTTCGGCGACGTGCCAGGCGATCGCCTCGCCCTCACGGTCGAGATCTGTGGCGAGGTAGATCAGGTTCGCGCTGCGGGCGGCCTTTTCGATCGCCCCGACCTGGCGTCGCCGATCGGGCACGATCTCGTAGTCGGGCCGGAAATCTTGCTCGACATCCACGCCGAGCTGATCCTTGCCCAGTTTCTCCGGCAGGTCGCGCACGTGTCCGTACGACGCCAGAACGGTGTAGGTGGGACCAAGATACCGTTCGATCGTCTTGGCCTTCGCCGGCGATTCCACGATCACCAGGTTCTTCATCGGCCGGGAGTCTAGCACCGCCCACTTCACGGCCGATCAACGCCGGCTTATCTGCGGCCGCCCGCCGGGCGCGCCCGGATCCTGCCAGGGCACGGCCGGGCCGTCGCGGGTCAGACCTCGCGGACGCGCCGGAGGAAGTCCTCGTCGATCTCCAGGTCCGCCTCCAGATCCGGCATCGGCGACGGTGGTGCAGCCTCGATCACGGCCGGGACGCCGCCGACCGTTTCACCGATCCCGGGCGGAATCTCGACGAAGCGGATATGGACCCACGGGAAGTAGTAGACCGATTGCACGTGATCGACCCAGACGGGGCGTTTGCCCGTCAGCGACCGGACGTTGGTGCAGACGAGCACCGGATCGGACGGCGATGGAAGCCCGAACAGGTCAACGAGCAGCGGCTGGTCGTCGGCAAGGTGCAGCACGGCAGCACGGATCATCGAGCGCGCCCGAAGATCGCTGACGGTGAGCGGCGCTTGCAGGTCGGTCACGCGCGAATGGTGCGCCGACGCGCCGGGGCCGGCCATGACCCGATCGGGCCACCCGGGTCATGCCCCTGCAGACCGGCTATGGTCGGTAGAAGTCGCTCACGATGATGACGCGACCGTTGGCGGCCCAGATCCCGATGCCGACCCGGTCGTACGCGGGATTCATCAGGTTGCGATAGTGACCGCGGTTCCAGGGCTTCTCGTTCTGGAAGTAACGGATCGAGTAGACCGCCGTCTGGCTGGGCGTCATGCCCGGCGGACAGCTCAGGTTCTCGGCCCAGCGCTGGCTTGAGAACCCGGCCCGACGAAGGCGCGCGGACGGTCCGCCGCCCGAGAAGTGCGTGCAAGCGCCGGCGAGGGCGAGCTTCTTCGCATAGGGCCGCGCCACGTTAGCGGAGATTCCAGCGTCGAGCTTGAGCGGTGCCACCTTGCGCGACCCCGCACCTTTGCACTTGCCGTTCTTCTGGACCCAGCCGCCGGTGCGGGTGCAGTTGATGAGGACGAGGTAGTAGGCCTCGACCGCGATCCAGGAACTCCCGCCCGCAGACGGTTTCGGCCTGGCCCTCGGTTCGGCCGGCTTCTCGCGCTGCCTGGACGCGGCCTTCTCGGCGGCCGCCTTCGCTCTCGCCGCGGCCCGCGCAGCCTTCTCCCTGGCCGCCTTCGCGGCGTTCGCTGCCTTCGCCGCGGCAGCCCGGGCGGCCTTCTCCCGCTTGGCGGCAGCCTTCGCGGCTTCGTCCGCTCGGCGTTCCTCCGCCTGTCGTTCGCTGGCGTCGGCAGGCGAGCTGGATCGGCCGGCCGCGAGCGGCGCGCTCCCGCTCTCGCCGAGCGCGGTCCGCACCTTGAAGGTGAACGACACGCTCGCCAGCATCGGCACCCCATCGACCGACGTGGCCGTTTCGGCGATTCGCACGCCGACGCCCGCTCCGACCGGCGAGGACTTCGCATCGCGGACCGTGCTGGCCGCCCATTCCACGTTGCGGCCGCGCGTCTCGGCGATGCTGCTGATGCTCGCGATCGCGTCGTTAAGCACCTTGTCGCCGAGGGTCCCCTCGATGTCCTCGCCGCCGCTGCCGACCGGGGACGCGGCGCCGATCCGCGTGCCGGGCGCCATCAGCGCGACGTTCGACGCGAGCGTGATGAAGGTGCCGGCGCTGGCCGCATACCCGCCGGCCGGCGCCACCCAGACGATGACCGGGAGCGGGGCCTCGAGAATGGTCGAGACGATCTTGTTCGTCGCGTCGAGGCTGCCGCCGGGCGTGTTCAACTCGATCAGGACGGCGTCCGCGCCGTCCCGGGCGGCGGCCTCGATGCCCTCGGCGATGTATCCCGCCAGGACCTGGTCCACCGTTCCGGTTGCCGTCAGGACGGTCACCTTCGGCGCGTCCGTGGCGCCCGAGGCAGAGCCGACGGCCAGCAGCCACGCACCCAGGATCAGCGCGCCCAGCGAAAGACGGCGGCGGGCGGTCATGGCTGGGCGGCCCCGTCGAGGAACTCGAAGACAAGCGCGCTCCAGGTCTCCATCCGGTCCACGACCGCTGCGACCTCGTCGCGCTCCGACATCCGCCCGGACAGCTTGTCCACCTCGCGGACGGCCACCGACCGGCCGCCGGTCTCGGCCTCGTACACCACCCCGACGTGGACGCGTCCAACGTCGGACTCGTCGTCGTTGAGCAGGCCGATGAGCCGGAACTCCGGCTCGAACGCGGCGTCGATCTCCTCGCGCCACTCGCGGCGCAGGCCTCCCTCGAGGCCGCCGTCGCCGGCGTTGAGGTGGCCGCCGACCCCGATCGACCAGCGCTCGTGCAGCCGCGCGTCGCCACCGGCGCGGGTCCGGCGCATCAGGAAATAGCGCGGGCCGTCGCGCAGCACCAGGTACGGAATGACCTGCTTGAACGTCTGGTCGATCTCCATCTCCGGACGCGGCCGATACGACCCGACCGAGGCCAGCAGCTCCAATTCGCACGGACGAGCCGGCCGGACGCCGCGCCAGCCGCGCCCGGTCTCGATCACCCGCGACGTCGGGACGACGTAGACCAGCTCCGGCGAGGCGGTCATGCTGTGGACGCCTCCGGCCGGTCCGCCGTGACGGACGCCGCCGACTCCAGCACCGCCCGGGCGTCCGCCAGCCGCTGCTCCAGCGCCGCCGGGTCCGGACCGGTGCCATCGGCCTCGAGGTCGCGCAGCCACCCGTCCAGCACCGCCCGCAGCGCCCGGATCCGGTCCGCCAGCGCGCCCGCATTGGATACCGCGATCCCCGTTCCCATCGCCACGTCGCCACGGGCCAGCCGCGTCATGTCGCGCCAGCCGGACGCCGCCAGGAGTCGTGCCTCGGCCCAGCCGTCGGCTGGCGCCCCCGGAGCGCCCGCCACTGCCTCCACGAGCGCTGCCGCCAGCACGAGCGGCAGGTGGCTGATGCCGGCCACGGCCGCATCGTGGGCGAGCCCATCCATCCGGATCGGCCGGGCGCCGACCGCGCGCGCAAGCCACTCGACGCGCTCGACGTCCACCGGTCGCGCCCAGCGGCCGGACACCACCACCCACGGCCGGTCGACGAACAGGTCCGCGCTGGCCGACTCGAAGCCGATCGTCTCCCGGCCGGCCATCGGGTGCCCGCCGACGAAGTGCAGCCCCAGCCCGTCGCCCTGCTCGACGATCGCGGCCTTGGTGCTGGCCACGTCGGTGATCGTCGCCTCGCACGCCGACAGCTCGCCGAGCAGTCGGATGCAGTCCAGCGGCGGCGCGGCCAGGACGACGAGGTCGGCCCCTCCGATGGCCACCGCGACTGACGGTGCCAGCGAGTCGATCGCACCGGCGTCGAGGGCAGCACCGGGACCTCGCCCGCCGGGCGTCCACGCCACGATCTGCGTGGCCGGATCGGCGGCCCGCAGGGCGCGCGCGATGGAACCGCCGATCAAGCCAAGGCCGAGGAACGCGATCCGCATGGCGACATTATCGACCCGGCCGCCAAATGCACTCGTCGGCGGGGTCGTACGCGCCCCCGTCGCCCCACCGGGCTTCTCCGTGTAATCGCCGCCAGGGCGGGAGCCCAGGCGGCTGACGACGGAAACGGGGGAAGCGGGATGGCCCGAAGGCCGATCCGGGCCGGAACATGGTGGCGCATGACCCCTCTCACGCTCCGACCGGTCGGCG
>VGPE01000193.1 GCA_016875645.1 Chloroflexota bacterium | reverse complement strand
CAGGGCTGAACTCGCGTAGCCCACGCGGCGGCGCAGCTCGCGCGCATCGACGCTGCCCAGCTCCTCGCCGAGCACGCTGACCCGGCCGCGGGTCGGCCACAGGTACGTGCTCAGGACCTGAAGGAGCGTCGTCTTGCCGGAGCCGTTCGGGCCGATGACCGCCCAGCGCTCCCCGGCGCGGATCGTCCAATCGAGCGGGCCCAGGATCGTTCGACCCGCACGCCGGACCTCGACCCCGGCGAGCTCGACGATGGGCGGCGGAGTCGGAGTCGGGAGCGGCACGGGGCACAGGATGGCCCATCCGCGACCGGCCCGGTGGCCGCTTCGGGCCCGACGTAGGCTTCGCGCTCGTGAATGCGTCGGAGCTCCACCGATCGGCCACCGTCGTCGATGGTCACGTGCACCTGACAAACGCCGTCCACGTCCAGGGCATCGACCCCTGGACGGCGCAGCCGACCGGCACCTTCGACTACGCCCGGGCGGTCGCGGGCGGGCTGAACGTCGTCATCGATCACCTATTCGTCGACGACCCGTACATCGTCGCCGGCCAGGCGGTGCGGCAGGCCCACCGGCTCATCGAGACGTTTCATCGCGTCCTCGCCGCCAATCCCGATCGGATGGAGCTGGCGCTGAGCGCGGCTGACGTCCGGAGGATCGTGGCAGCGGGCCGACTGGCGGTCGTGCTCGCCCTCGAAGGTGGCGTCGACCCCGACGGGGACCCGGACACCCTCCGTGCATATCACCGGCTCGGCGTGCGGATGATCCAGTTGACGAACCACGACACCACCAACGGGCTGGTGGACGCCTACGCGGGCGAGCAGCGCTGGGGCGGGCTTTCGGACCGCGGGCGAGCCGCCATCGCCGAGCTGAACCGGCTCGGAATCGTGATCGACATCTCGCACGCCCCCGATCACGCCAAGCGTCAGATCGTCCGCGCCAGCCGGGCGCCGGTCGTGACCAGCCACAACGGGCTGGCGCGGTTCGCCGAGGTGATCGGCAACCTGACCGAGGACACCATCCGGCTCCTGGCCGGGCGCGGTGGCGTGGTCGGGCTCCACGGGGCGGGCTGGATCATCAGCCAGGCGGCCGCCGACTGGGGCTCCACCCCTTCGCGGCTGCGGACCGGTGCGGAGGCCGCGCCCGCCTTCGCATCGCTCGACGACGAGATGCGCCACCGATGGCTCGTGCGCTGGGGGTACGGGCGGCCCTGGCGCGAGTGGCACGATGCTGCGCTGGCCGCCGGCGCCCCCCTTCCGACCGTCGACGATTGGGCTGAGCAGATCGCGTGGATCAGCGCGACCGTCGGGCCGGACCACGCCGCGATCGGCCTTGACCTGATGGCCGGCGGCAACTGGCTGCGCGACTTCGACGCGACGCGCTACGGCCGGCTGACCGAGGCGCTGGTCCGGGCCGGCCTCGACGAAGCGGCCATCCGCAAGGTGCTAGGCGAGAACTGGCTCCGGGTCCTGGACCAGGCGCTCGCGCCGGCGGTCTCCCTTTGAGGTGGTGGTGGGCGATACTGGATTCGAACCAGTGACCTCGCGGATGTGAACCGCGCGCTCTAACCGACTGAGCCAATCGCCCACGAGGCCGCCGGCGGGGCCTGGCCCGTGCCGGGGCCGCGAATCATACCCGAAGGTCGGGCCAGCGGACCATCACCCGCTCCCGGTCGGTCCGGACGGAGACGACCTTGCGACGGGCGTGTGCGCCGGACACGACACGCACGGCGCCAGGTGGCACCTCCAGCTCCCTGGCGATCAGTCGCAGCAGTGATTCGTTCGCCGCGCCCTCCACCGGAGCGGCGCTCACCCGGGCCTGCAATTCCCCATCGCGAACCCCGTCGATCCGGTCGGCGCCGCCGCGTGGCGTGAGCCGGACAGTGAACCGGACCACGGCCGGATCCCCGGTCAGCCGGCCATCAGGCGCGTACGGCCTGCATCACGAACGTCAGGATGAGGATCAGGATCATCGGTGAGAGATCGAGCATCCCGGTGTTGGGGAGGATGCGCCGGATCGGCGCAAGGATCGGCTCCGTTGTCTGGATCAGGAACCGCGCGACCTGGGAGCGGCCGGTCGCGTCGACCCATGAGACGAGCACCCGGCCGAGAACCAGCACGGTCAGCGCGAGTGCGAGCAACTCGACGAAGTTGCGGATGAAGAGGCCCACGGCACGAGGATAGCGCGACGGCGGCCGGGCACCCTCAGGACCCGAGACGGCGCGTCGGCAGGCTCAGGGCGTGGGCCTCGACCCGAACAGGGCGCGCCCGACGCGCACGATCGTCGCTCCCTCCTCGACCGCGACCGCGTAGTCCTCGCTCATGCCCATGGAGAGTTCCGGGCCCAGGCGCGGCCAGACCGCCCGCAGCGCGCGCGACAGCTCGCGCAGCCCGACGAATGTCGGTCGCGCGGCTTCCGCGGACTCAACGAGCCGGCCGATCGTCATCAGCCCCCGGAATTCCAGGTGGTGAAGGCCGTCGAGTGCGTCCACGGCCGCGGTCAGCTGCTCGGGAACGAAGCCCGCCTTGCCGGGGTCGCGGTCCACGTTGAGCTGCAGCAGCACCGGGTAGGGCGGGCGGCCGTCCGCACCGACGATCGCGTCGAGCCGGCGCGCAAGGTCGACCGAGTCGACGGACTGGATCAGGTCGAACGTCTCCAGCGCCCGCCGTGCCTTGTTGGACTGCAACGGCCCGACCAGGTGCCAGCCTGCGCCCGGGACCAGCGGGCGCTTCGCCTCGGCCTCCTGCACCCGGTTCTCGCCCAGGAGCGTCAGCCCGGCTTCGACGGCGGCCCGCAGCCGCTCGGCGGGGACGGTCTTGGACACGGCGACCAGGGTGACCGAATCGGGCGGCCGGCCGCCGCGCATGCACGCGTCGGCGATCCGCCCCAGGACCGCTTCGCGGGCTCGTCGGAGCGCCTCAAGCTCCAGGTCAGGTTCCATCGTCCGGCGGCCCGTGCCGCCCGGCTACTTGCGGCGCAGGAAGCTGGGGATCTCGAGGTCGTCGGCGTCGTACTGGCGGCGCGGCGGGGAGACCGCCTCGCCGACCGAGCGCTCGGAGGGGCGAAGCCCGGACCCGACCGTCGCGGCAGCCCGATCGTCGCCGGCGCCGCGGTCGCGCCCCTCTTCGGTGGAATGGCGCTGGCGCTCGAGCTCCTCGAGGAAGTCCCGTTCGCGCGGCGGCCGGATCGACCCGCCCGGCTCCGGGCCACGGAGGCCCGGCGAGGTCGAGCCGCCGGCGTGACCGCCGGCCGCCTGGCCCTGACCAGTCTGCTGGCGAACGGTCTCGCGGCGGCGCGTGGCATCGAAGCCGGTCGCCACGACGGTGATCATCACCTCGTCGCCCAGGCGTTCGTTGAAGCTGGTGCCGAAGATGATGTTGGCCTCGGGGTCGGCGTTGGCGCGGATCTCCTCCGCTGCCTCGGTGACCTCATACAGGCTCAGGTTGGACGAGCCGGTGATATTGAACAGGATGCCCTGGGCACCGGTGATACTGACCTCGAGCAGCGGGCTCGCGATCGCCATCTTGGCCGCCTCGAGGGCGCGGTTATCGCCGCTGGCGCGGCCGATGCCCATCAGCGCCGACCCGGCGTCACGCATGATCGCCCGCACGTCTGCGAAGTCCAGGTTGATCAGGCCGGGCACGGTGATGATGTCGCTGATGCCCTGGACGCCCTGGCGCAGGACGTCATCCACGACCCGGAACGCGTCCATGATCGAGGTGTTCTTCTGCACGACGTCGCGCAGGCGGTCGTTGGGGATCGTGATCAGAGTGTCGACCTTGGCCTTGAGCTCCTCGGCGGCCTTCTCGGCCACGAGCTTGCGGCGGTTGCCCTCGAAGCTGAAGGGCTTGGTCACGACGCCGATCGTCAGGGCGCCCAGTTCCTTGGCGACCTCCGCGATGACGGGCGCCGCACCGGAGCCCGTACCACCGCCCAGGCCGGCCGTGATGAAGACCATGTCCGAATCGCGCAGCGCGTCGGCGATCTTCTCGGTGTCCTCTTCGGCCGAACGCTGGCCGATGCTGGAATCGCCGCCCGCGCCCAGGCCGCGGGTGATCTTGTCGCCGATGCGGATCTTGTGGGGCGCGTCCGACTGCAGCAGCGCCTGGGCATCCGTGTTGCAGGCGATGAACTCGACGCCCATCATCTCGGCCCGGATCATCCGGTTGACGGCGTTGCTGCCCCCACCGCCCACGCCGATGACGCGGATCAGGGCAAAGTTCTCTGAGTCCGAACGCAGTGGCATTCCCTCTCCTCGCAGTGGCCAACGGGAACTGCTAACACGTTCGGCCCCACCCCGGTGACGACGGCTCGGGCTCGCCCTCTGGGGCCTGCGAGTTGCCCGCGAGTATACGGCGCAGGATGGCCCGCCGGGACACCGAAGTGACGTGCGCGGGGCCTGATTTCGTCAGCCGCGCAGGGTCAGGCGGCCGGGCGGCAACGGCGAGGCAGTCGCGCAGGTGCCGCCGGCGGAGGAGATGACCTCGACGGGGAGCCGCAGGCCGGGGAGCCGGCCCGGCGAGTCACGCGTTGCAGCTGCGGCCTACGCGAGGAGCGCGGCGACGATCGCGTCAACGTGTGCCTTCTCGGGGACGGCGATCAGCGCGGTGACCATGCCGAACATGCCCGACAGGCCCTCGACGTGCGGCAGGATGTGACAGTGGAACGCCCACAGGCCCGGCCGGTCCACCGTGATCAGGGCATCCCAGCGCTCGCCGGGATTGACGCCCAGGTCGTCGCAGTCGAACTCGGCGCTCCCGAGGGGGCGACCGTCGCGGGCGATGATCCGCATCTTGTACCCGTGGCTGTGCCACGGATGCATCATGATCCCCTCGTTCATGAACCGGATCCGGACGGTCTCCCCGACCGCCGCAAGCACCGGCACCACGGCCGGGAACCCGTGGCCGTTGATCGTGAACCCGCCCAGGGTGTCGTTCGAGATCCAGACGTACTCCCGGTCGTACGTGACCGGGTCTTCCGCCGGGTCGACGATCAGCGCCCCGAGCAGACCCCGACCCACCTGGTCGGTCGCGTTGTGGTGCGAGTGGTACATGTGCGAACCGGCGGGCTTTGCCGTGAACTCGTAGGTGAAGGTCTCGCCGGGCACGATCGGCTTCTGGGTCACGAACGGCACCCCGTCCATGAAGAAGTCGTCGAACTCCATCCCGTGGAAATGGACGCCCGTCGTTTCGCGGAGGCTGTTCAGGAACGAGACGCGCACCCGGTCACCCTCCGTGACCCGGATGGTGGGACCGGGCCACTGCGCGTTGTAGCCGAGCGCAGCGACCGGCGGCTTCAGCTCGTCGATCCGGTGCTCGATCTCGTCGATCGTCAGCTTGAAGTGCTTCGCGCCGTCCGCCTCGATGACGGAAGTCAGCGGCTGCAGCAGGTCGTTGAGCACCAGTTGCGGCACCTGGACGAAGCTCGGCTTCGTGCCCAGCTCGGGGTAGTTGTCCGCGGCCCCCAGCATGTCGGCGAGCCTGGTGAACGCCGGTTCGCCGTAGATGTCCTTGAGGGCGGGGGCCAGGTTGCCGATGTAGCGGCGGACGACGTGGCGCGCCTCGACATCGTGCTC